>CAJXOV010000267.1 GCA_913057815.1 uncultured Flavobacteriales bacterium | reverse complement strand
AAACTCCGTCTTTTCTACTTCACTGAAAACATTATTGAATTTAAAACCTAGTGCACCGTCTAATATTTTATCGCCACATAGTAGCAGACGAATATTCCTCATCCCAGCAGCAAATTTTATTACCGAAATAAGATTTTTCACGAAATTCGAAACGTCTAAAGAGTTTTCTTGGAAAGTAAATGTAACCTCTTCAAATAACGCTACTCCTGCTATTTTACGGTTCTTTCTAAAAATGACAGCCCACAGAGTTGTTCCAAATCTTCGTCTTAGCTCTATATTACTTAGGCCAAGCACAGGATGTCTATTTCCTACGAAATCAGACCATTCAGCTTTTTCTTTGTCTGAATTTAAAGGAGTTATTTCGAATTGAAGATTTGCCATTTAGATTGCGTCAAAAATAGTGACCATCCATTCACGGAAATCTGTTACTTTGTAAATAAACCATAAAAAATTGGAAGGCAGAATCGTATTTATTGATGGTCATTGTGTCCTATGTAATGGTTTGGCTAAGTATATCCTTAAGCATAACAGGGATAACACGGTATTAGTAGCCTCACTTCAGGGAGATACTGCTGCCAAAAATTTACCATTAGATAAACTAAAAAATGTAGATACGGTTCTCTATTTAAGAAATGGAGTATTGTATGAAAGAAGTTCTGCTGCCCTCCATGTTATATCTGATATAGGTGGCTGGAGAAAACTCATTAAACTGTTTTTTATTTTTCCTGAAAGATTAAGAAACTGGGTATACAATGGCGTTGTAAAACACAGATACAAGTGGTTCGGTAAAAATGATTCTTGTGAGTTACCTAGTGATTTAACCAAAAGCAGAATTTTAGATTGATGATTAGAAAGGCCGTTCAAAATGATGTTCCTAATATTCTAGAAATAATCAATGAGGTTATTCTAAATACCACTGCTATTTATGAATACGAGCCTTGGACATTGGTTAAAGCCGAAAAATGGTTTCAGAAAAGAATCGATTCCGGATTTCCAATTATAGTCATGGAAGAGAATGGAGAGTTTATCGGATATGGAACTTATTCATCCTTTAGAGAGCGTATCGCATATAGATTCACCGTAGAACATTCTATTTATATTCATCAATCCCATCGAGGAAAAGGCCATGGTCATACTCTGTTACAGGAATTGATTCGAATAGCTAAAAACGAAAAAATCCATTCTATGATTGGAGTGGTAGATGCAACCAATACTGGAAGCATTGAGTTTCATAAGCAGCATGCGTTTGATGAAGTAGGGAAGATAAAAGAAGTTGGGTATAAATTTGACCGTTGGTTGGATGTAGTACTATTGCAACGCGTACTTTAACCTTAATATCACATATGAAAACTCTCTACACATTCGTGCTAACTGTGCTTATCAGTTTATCTTCCTATTCACAAGACTTTTCTTGGGCTCATTTAATCGACTTTCCTAATGCTAATGAAGTAGGAGGATTGGATGTGAATTCTGCTGGAGATGTATTCATGACAGGTGTTTATTCATCCGATTTCTCGTTGCCCTATGATGGAGATTCTTATTTGATTAAAACAGATTCTGAAGGTTCAGAAGTATGGACTAAAACCATGGGTTCTGAGATTATCATCGGAGACTTAGTCTGTGCAGGTGAAGATGTGGTAGTGGTAGGACATTCTTATCATGTGATTCATTGTGATGGAGCAGTGCTGGCAGATTCATTTGATGGATCTTCCTTGTTCATGATCAAGATAAACGCTGATGGTACTTTTGGCTGGTTAAAGAATTATCCGAATCGCCATGGGCAGTTTGCTCACTTGGATTATGATGACGGAGTTATAGCGTTGCAATGCAGTGGTGCATTCAACTCAGGAAATCACATCATGCATTTCGATATAGATGGAAATGAAATCAACGATTTAGAAATAGACGATTTCATTATAAATGAAATAGCATATTATGATGGGAAGACCTATGTAACAGGTGGAACTTCTTTTGGACAAGCGTTGCTTATAGACAACGTAGACATTCCAGCACCGGAAACAGAGTCATTGAATTTTGTGTTGGCTTTTGACGAGAATTATACAGCACAATGGGGGCATGCAGGAAATTCCATTAATAGTATAGACAATCAAATAGTGGCAGGAGAAGCTGGAATATTTTCGTATCAATCTATCCTTCTTTCTGAGACATTTACTTTCACATCTAAAGTTTGGAAGTTCGATTTTGATGGAACCTTACTAGAAGAAGTAACTCCACCAGTTTTTACAAATGCTATTTCACTATATCCAGATTTAGATTTGAGTGATTGTCATGTGAGTCTCTTTGCTCAGAATGATTTTAATTTTGATAGCCATGAGCTCATCATTTTTGATCATGATTTGCAAGTTGTTGACGAAAAAGAAATTATCGGAAGTTCTAATTTATACAGCGGACAAGTGGCTTCTCATGAAAGTCAAATTTATGTTTCTCATGTCCACATTGACAATTTAGATTTTAATGATGAGGTAGAAATAATAGATTTATTAGATGATGCTATCCAGTATCCATACTTAGCTAAAGTAGCTGTAAGTGAAACATGTGGAGCAGTAATGGTAGGTGATTGTGGGATAAATAACGTAATAGTAGAACAGCATGATTGTATCAATGGAGAGTTCATGATTGATTTTGAATTTTATGCGGAAAACGTTTCAGATAGTTTTTACGTCTCAGGAAACGGTATGAATTATGGCTCATTTGCATATGGGCAGACGTTTTATACCATTGGTTCATTTGCGGGAGATGGTAGTTCTGTTTATGAACTAATTATTACAGATTCCGAAAATAGCGATTGCTCCACTTTTATCGAATTTGGAGCGTTGACTTGTCCAGTAGGAGATTGTTTTATAGATGATTTAGTGGTATACGATATGGATTGCATAACAGACTCTACATATAGCATGACTTTCGATGCTGAAATAATTGATCCAGGAAACGACTTTATAGATGTATGGATAAATAATGAATTCTGGGATTTTTATGAGATAGCTGATTTACCTATCACTTTAACCGGAATAACACCTCGAGAGTCAGACTATGACATCATACAGGTTTGTGTGAACGATAATGAGCTTTGTTGTACAGAATTAGAATACATGGCTCCGGCATGTATAGGTAATGTCTATTGTTTCGTAGATAATATACAGGTATTCGATATGGAGTGTATTACGGATTCTACATATAACATGACTTTCAGTGCTATAGTAGGAGATACAGAAAATGAGTTTATAGATGTATGGATAAATAATGAGTTCTGGGGCTTTTATGAAATAGCAGATCTGCCTATTACCATTACTGGAATTACGGCTAACGATTCTAATTATGACATCATTCAAGTATGTGTGAACGATAATGAATTCTGTTGTATGGATATAGAATATATGGTTCCGGATTGTATAGATGATGGAGCTTGTGTAGTAGAAAATCTAGAAGTATTTGATATGGAGTGTGACACTGATTCTACTTATTCTATGACATTCAATACCGATATAATTAATGGCCCTACAGATTTCATAGAAGTATCAGTGAATGGTGACTATCTAGGACTCTTTGACATAAGTGACCTTCCTATTACAATTGAAGGATTAACACCACGAGATTCAGAAGAAGACATTATTATGATTTGTGCTAGTGAACTCAATGCATGTTGTTTTATTCTTGAGTACGAAAGACCAGATTGTTTAATAGATAATATTCAAGAAGCGGAATACGAGTTTTTGATCTATCCAAATCCCGTTTCAGAAACGTTATTCATCCAGTCAGATTTCAGCCTAATTAATCCAAGCATCATAATTTATGATTCTACAGGAAGAGAAGTATTGAATCAGTCAGGAATGACTTCACAACTTTCAGTCTCAATGCTAGCAAATGGGGTTTACCAACTAGCCATTTTCCAAGGAGAAGAAAGAGTATTAATTACGGAGATTATTAAGAAGTAAGAGTGTTTACAGCTAATTAGAGTTTTCTTCTTAAGGGATCTTGTTTGTTGTTCCATAATCTGAGTAAAACAACTTTGTTTTCGTCTACTTCATAAAACAATGTGATTTGTGGAACTATGAGTACGAATCTGATTTTTGAGGATTCGTAACGTTGAAATGTATTTGGGTTTTTAGAAATCTGTTTGATTGTTTGAGTAACACTCTGCACAAAACTTTGAGCTACCTTTTCCGACCAGTCTTGTAACAAGTAATCAATATTCCTTTCTAAATCTTTTTCTGCTTGGGGAGTCCAGATGATTTCCATACTTCAGAATTAGCCTAGAATAAGTTAGGATATTTTTCTTGCATCGAACTCATAACCCTATCATGTGATTTACCTTCTCCGCTTAAGTAAGAAGATTTGGCCCTGTCTCTTATACACATCTCCGAGCCCACGAGACCTCTCTACATCTC
>CAJXOV010000266.1 GCA_913057815.1 uncultured Flavobacteriales bacterium | reverse complement strand
GGGCTCGGAGATGTGTATAAGAGACAGATTTAAATAGTGATGGAAATCTAGATGTAATAGGACTTTCAGGAAATCAGAGTTTTGTGCTTCTTGGAAATGGTGACGGAACTTTTTCTGCACCTTACAATCCATTTAATACTTCACATTCTTTAAGTTTTTATGATGCAGATGCTGATGGGCTTGAAGATGTGATTTATGACCAACTGAATACTGATGGAATCATAGAAGTATGGGCGTTTATAAATAGCGGAGATGGAACTTTTCTTCCAGTTGCATTGACTTCTTTATCTTTTCATTTGCCAAGCCATGACGTAGATTTAGATGGAGATCTAGATGCATTCACGCATTCTGGAACCGAACTATTATGGTTAGAGCTACAGGCAGATACAGTGTTTAATTACCACCACATAGATTCTATTCCTGAAACATGGAATACACAGGCTATTCATAAACTAAAAACTGATTTAGACCAAGATGGTGATATAGATCTAATAGTAAGCTCCCACTTTACAGAAGAATTAGTTCTAAGGATCTATGAAAATATAGACTCGGAATTTACTCTTCATGAATATTTAATAGATGATGCTATTGGTCCAGAAGTCATCACTTTTGGTGGAACTTTACCAGTGTTGGCTGATATAAATGGAAACGGATTTAATGACATTCATTACATAATATCCTCTGATGATGAACTTGTTTCTGGTGTTTACTATAACTCAGGAGATCTAGGCGCGTTAGAAACGATCGAATTATCTGGACCACTTTCGTTTCTAGTTAATCAGTGGGTAGATGTAGACGGAGATTCAGACTTAGATTTGTTATGTTCAGGAGGAGCTACCGGAATTTTAGGCTATGGCGAACCTGAAGGAACTGTTTATTGGTTGCCAAATGATTTGATCAATTTGGGTTGCGGAGATGCAGCAGCTTGTAATTATAATGTTTCAGCTACTCCAGATGATAATTATTGTTTCTATGAATCAGGTTGCCCTTATGAGAATTCTCAGAATTACAATGAGAATGCGCAGTGTATTAGCTGTGAGTATGTTTTAGGATGTATGGATCAAAACGGATTAAATTACAATCCAGATGCTCAAGTACTTTATTATAGTGAGTGTGAATACCCTTCAGGATGCATGAGTCAATGCTCTAATAATTACGATCCAGAAGCTCTGGTAGATGATGGCTCGTGTGATGATGCCAATGTTATTTATGGATGTACACAGGCAGATGCCATTAACTTTAATACGGAAGCAGATGACTGTTCATGGGATAATGGAACGTGTATTTTTGAAATGACCGTACATGTGTTTTTTGATGAAAATGAAAACAGTATTCTAGATACAAATGAAGTCATGCTTCCTTTTCAAACAGTGAGTATGCCTAATCAAAACATCAACTTGATTACGGATGATTTTGGTCAAGTTTCGGTTGTTCTAGCTGATTCAGTGTATAATTTTACGATGGCACTTTCCGAGAATTTCCCAGTGTTTACGACACCGAGTAACATAAGTGCTGAGGGTTCTGAGTCAGATATTTATTTTGGTGTTTCTAATGAGTTTGGAGAGTTTAATGTTTCTGTAAATTACTATGCATCTGCAGATGGTTATCCGTGTGATGATGAGGTCTATCACAATATTTTTGTTTCAAATGAAGGTCATGGAATGGTAAGTGGTCAAGTTGAGCTGGTCTATGATGAATTGTTTCAAGGCTACATTCAAGTAGATTCCATAAGTCAAGTATTGGAAAACACGCTAATTCTGGAATTCGATAGTTTGATGCCTTGGCAAACTGAAATCTATACAGTAGCCTTAGTAACTCCTACTGTAGAGCATATAGGAGAGCTCCTAGTTTCTGAAGTTAATGTACAGACTTTTATTGAAGGAGATTCACTAGTAGCCCAAGCCACTGATGAATTATCTAAACCCTTGACCTGTGCCTATGATCCTAACGATAAAAATGGATATCCTACAGGTTATACCGATGAACACTTTATAGAAAATGACCAAAAAATTGAATATGTAATTAGATTTCAAAATACTGGTAATGCACCAGCCACTGATATTCATGTGTTAGATGAGTTTGATGTGGATTTGGATTTAAGCACTTTTAAATTAGTAGCTAGTTCTCATTCTGTTCAAGCTCAGCTAAACACATCAACCAGAGAAATAGATTTTTTCTTTGATAACATCATGCTAGCAGACTCAGTAAATAATGAGGCAGAAAGTCATGGTATGGTGGTGTTTGAAATTTCTCCACATGAAAATTTACCTGTACAGACCGAAATTAATAATACGGCTAGAATTTATTTTGATAACAACCCACCTATCATCACCAACACTACTTCTCATAAAATCTGGGGATGTGAACTCATGACTTTAGAAGCGGGAGAACAAGTGATTGAAACCTGTGTAGGCCAAGAAATTTCTATTTTGCCAATTACAGAATATGTTGAACATTACCACTGGGAAGTGGAAGGAGAAAATTGGAGCGAATCTGTTCTAAACCTTGTAATAGACGAATTGGAAACTATTCAGGCAGTTGTTCACTACGAAAATCCGTTTTGTAATACTGAAAAAATCTTCACCATTGTAGTGGTGGGCGTTAATCCTGAAGCTCCAGTAGTAACTGAAAACGGCTTTGGACTTGCCACAGATAATGATGCGGCATTTGATTTTCAATGGTTCTTAGACGGAGAAGAGATCATTAGCGGGCAACAGTATTTTTTAAATCCAAGCGGGATGGAAGGTGAATATTCTGTTCAAATTACAAATGAAAATGGATGCTCTTCTGTGAGCACACCTTTTGCATTTACCACAGGGGTCTTTGATCATTTTGTAGAGGACGTGAAGACCTATCCTAATCCATCTGAAGATAAAATTACAGTTGAATTTAGTAATAAAAAAATAACCGCGGCATACATTATGAATAGTGCAGGAAGCGTAGTAAAAAGTTATAGATCTTTAAAGTCTACTAATCGTTTACAAGTGCTTAAAAGCGATTTGGGTTCAGGGATGTTTATGTTGAGTTTACAAGCGTCAGATGGTAGTGTTGTCCGAGTGAAGTTGATTTTTATCTAACCACTAGTCTTTTAGTTTGACCTAAGACTTTGATAAAATAAAGACCAGAGGAAAGTTCTAATTCTGGGGTGAATTCAGAACTTTTTTCAGTGGTTTTTTCTACTATATTTCCGAGCAAATCATAAATGATAATTTCCCCAAGTTTATCATGTGATGAGATTTTAAACGACCCATTATTCGAAGGATTTGGATAAACTTTAAACTCTGCTGATTGATTTACTTTGTCAATAGAATTAGCAGAATCAAACATAAAATTATCTACAGAAATCCATGTTTGTGGACTACCGCTTCCTAATCCTATTCCAGGGTAAGATGCTTGAACTTCTATTCTGCACCTATCCATCAATGGTTCTATCTGATTCAATTGAATACTGGCATTAGTCCAGTCGCTTATTGAGCTTGTGCTCATCCATTCTTCACTATAAAACTGATTTTCTCCATTCCAGAAAGAAATAATTACTCTACATGTGTCAGTCCAAACCTCGTCTTCATAAATGTTGGTTTTCACACAAAAATCTAGTGTTGGTGGAATAGCGCTTATCGGGAAATCAATGTATGCAGAACCCATTAGTGATTCTGTCATGGCCAATGGTTTCACTGTTAATCCTAATTCTCCTTCACAGGGTGCGGTATCTTTAAATGCAGATTCCATAACCTGATTGTTTAGTGTGACCCATCCTTCTGGCTGTTCATACCAGCCTCCAGCTCCCCATACCCAAGTTTCTAAGTCGCCATTTGGAATTTCTTGACCATGGATTTGAATTCCGAATAAAAAGAGAATGAGAGTAGTGATTAAGAGTTTCATTACATATAAGTTTCTTATAGGATGCTAAAATTGAAAGAACAGTTGCAGAGATAAGAATAATAAACCAGTGTGCATTAAGTGAATTGTGAGCTATTCGAACTGTGCGGTTTGATGTTGATGGAATGTTAAAAACCTTGGTAGAGCAGATTCTAGAACCAGAAAAGCGAATAACTATCTTGCAGTAACTAACACTGATGCTGCTCTGCTTGACCAGAGCGGCATTTTGTGTCTTTAACTGAGAGTTTCCCCACATGTCAAAAACCGCTGAAAAAAACACCAAGCCAGTCAAAGAGACACCTCTTATGGGGCAGTACAATAGGATAAAAACTAAATATCCTGATGCGCTTCTACTTTTTAGAGTGGGCGATTTTTATGAATTGTTTGGTGCGGATGCTATTAAAGCATCAGAGATTTTAGGGATAGTCCTCACTAAAAGAAAAAATGGAGCAGCGGCATTTATTGAATTAGCAGGTTTTCCTCATCATAGTGTAGATACTTACTTACCTAAATTAGTACGTGCGGGTAATAGAG
>CAJXOV010000265.1 GCA_913057815.1 uncultured Flavobacteriales bacterium | reverse complement strand
TACACCTCTCTATTCGTCGGCAGCGTCAGATGTGTATAAGAGACAGCCCTATAACTGGTCGGTAAAAAACCCATGCTATTCCTGCTACTATAAAGAATAAGCAGAACGCCACTATTCCAGCAAAAAGTGAAATTCCGAAGTTTACGATAGAACGTAAAATAGGAACCTGGTTAGTAAACAGGGTAATGACACTAAAGAGCATTCTTATTCCAATAAATAACAGTAGAAAACACAATCCTCTTAACATCCATTTAATGAATTTGTTTTGGCTAATTTCTTCTAGGAACATGTTTTCAGCAGAATGAATTCCCGACTTCACAAAGTCTAGAGTAGTTCCTCTATCAGTAATAAAAGGTTCAAATGTGTTTCCTGCCTGCTTGGCAATAACTGAATAATCACCTTCATAAACAGCCTTATAACTAATCCTTAAATCGCCTATTTCTGGATTTTCTAACGAAGTTTCTCCCACATATATTTCAGTCGTTTTTCCTTCTGAATTAATGAGTTGGGCATTTTCAACTGAACCTATTTCCTGGATTTTTAGACTAGCCCAGTTGTTCAGTTTTCCTATTTGATTTGGGTTAAGTGCATGAGCTCCTATGTTGGCTGCTGAGGCCGTTTTGGAGAACGATGCAAATCTCTTGTTGGTTGGGTTCTGATGAGTAGAAGCTTCATTGAATTTTTGAGAATCTCTTACTTTTTCCGACCATACTTTCTTATAACTAAAAGTGGTGATTTTTTCTTCTGAGTTTTCGTTCTTCTTTGTGTCTTTATTTTCCTTCCATTGGTACATTTCTACTGAGCGTTTCAGTTTTAAATGTGGTATTTCTAGTCCGAAATCAGAGTCGGTCAATACATCAGAAGTAGTAACACCTCCTGCCACATGAACTAGTTTTCCGTCATTCTCAGGACTTACATAATCAATGGTAGGAGAGCTGTATACGCTTTTGGCGCCTTGTTCTAAGCCTTTGTGGGTTTTTATAGTTCGTCCTTCATTCCACCAAGTCCCACCTATAGAAACGATGATAAGAACAAATCCGAAAAACATAGCCCCGAAAGATCCTTTTACTTTTTTACCTAAACTCATGACATATATAATTGTGGTGCAAATTCAAATTTAATCAAATCCATTAGTTTTCTACTTTTGTTGTATTTCCAACCTGGTACTATTTATGACTTACAGATTGCTTACCATTTTATTCCTAGCTATAGCTATTGTTTTGAGCTTTTTCATTTGGGGAGCTTATGGGATTCTGGGAAGCTGTCTCACCATATTTTTTACAGTTCCTATATGGGGCAGTGTATATATGAATACAATGCCATTGACTCAAGATA
The DNA here is from genome assembly GCA_913057815.1 of uncultured Flavobacteriales bacterium. GTDB lineage: Bacteria > Bacteroidota > Bacteroidia > Flavobacteriales_D > Sanyastnellaceae > ASP10-05a. The sequence continues at coordinate 3,133 of CAJXOV010000265.1, read as the reverse complement.
TCTTTGAAAAAGATGTAATTTCTTTTTGGAGTGAAGGGTTTTTTAGAATTATAACATTGTTAGCTTTTCATGTAATTATCATTTTATTTATAGGTCGAAAAACTTTAATAAAAGACTTGCTGTTGTGGTATTTCGTAGCGGCATTTATAGGATACAGTTATGCTTATTTTAAGAAGAAAATGGGTCAGGTATATTGGTTTGGATTTGGCATTTCGCCAGCGTTTCTTAGTGTTTTTTTAATGATCAACTTTTATATAAGTCATTCACCGATTAAAGAAACATATCGTTATTCGGCACCTACTAGCTACATAGCCAATACACTAGAAACGGAAAAGTTTATTATTGGTCCGCGAATAAGACTTAAAGATCATGTGTATGCCGAGTACCCAGGAATTAGATCCTTTTTTTCCAGATCTACCATCAAAGGGAATCAGGTAACATATACGTTTGAAACAGGATTATTTGGTATTAGAGTAGTAAAAGAATGCAGTTTTACCACTATCTATAAATGACAATGCTTGAATTTCTTTCCACTTCCACAGTAACATGGTTGATTTCTTCCAATGTCCACTCTTTTCTTTTTAAGCTGCATTGACTGCATATCCTGTTTGAAAATATTCTCTAAAGTTTCATACAGTTTTGGATGCTTTTTAGAAAGTAAGTCTGGTCGTTCAAAGAAATATTCACTGGCTACCGCAAAAAACTCAATCTTACTAGTAGCTCCATACTGATCTATATCAGAATAGTTTTTGTCTATTTCTTCAATTTTAGTGTGCATTAATTCCAGCCAAGGAATACTATACTGATGTTGTACTAACACATCAGGAAAACCATCTACCGCACCGTCCATTTTATCTACCAAATGCACGAATTCATGAATAGCTGTATTTCTTTTGTCAGAATAATTTTGAAATCCTTCTCTAAGAGCTCTTTTAGAAAGAAGCATTTTCCCTTCCATAAATCCGTATCCGACCAAACCTCTAATGTTTGAGTCGGGTTTTCCTCCCTGAAACTGTTTGTTAAATGAACTAGGGTAGAGGATAACCTCTTTCAGATTGGTGTATCGCCATTCGGGAAAACTGAAAATCGGAATCACAGCACTTGAAGCTATGAGTAAACGATCTAAAAGTTCAACCTTAGTTTTTACGCCTTTGATAGTATGATTTAGTAGAAACTCATGAACTTTACTCTCGAAAAGAGACTTTTGTCCTTTGTTTAGTGCAGCATAGTAAAGCACTTCTTGATGAAGAATTTTACGCCATTGCTCAGGAAATTTCTGAGTTGGTGTTTTCCATACCTCTCTGTTCCATATAAACCAGACAACAATACATGCCAGCAGAAAAAAAATAACTAAAAAGAGACTCACGTGTGAAGTTTTCTCCAAAGATATAGGTTCTAACCTTTCACCACAGACATACCTCCATCCACTCCGAATATCTGACCTGTAATCCAAGCAGATTTTTCTAGTAACAGGAATTCAGCCATTTGTGCTAAATCCTCTGGTTGGCCTATTCTGCCTAAGGGGTGTCTTTTTCCGTTGGCTTCTATCTTCTCTTCATTAGATAATAATTTTCCTGCCATCGGTGTCTGAGTAAGAGACGGAGCTATGCAGTTGACTCTTATCGCAGGAGCTAATTCTGCAGCCAATGCTCTAGTTAAACCCTCTATGGCTCCTTTAGAGGTTGAAACTTGTGAGTGGAAGTTGAATCCGTTTTGTACTGCCACAGTAGAGAAAAACACTACAGAAGGAGCTTTTGAATTTTTGAAATGGGGAGTTACGCGTTGCAATACTTTTATAGCTCCTATAACCTGCAAGTTAAAATCAGCAGTAAAATCTTCGGGCTTAATTCTCTTAAAAGGTTTTAGATTAATACTTCCTACACAGTAAACCAAACCATCGATGGTCTGAGGAATGAAGTCCAAATCTAATTCATCATCCATGACGTTCAAGTGGTGCATAGAAACTCCAGAAACTACATCGTAATCTGAATTTTCATTGTACGTGCCTGTTACGTTATGTCCAGTTTCTGCTAGGTTTTTAGATATTTGAGCTCCTATGCCTGATGAAGCGCCTATGATAAGGATGTTTTTCATGATTTTTATTTAAGAGTGCAAACGTAAAGTTCAAGTATCATAATTTGATTTCGGTTTGGTTCTATTTAGTTTATAAGGTAAAGTTGACATTTCAAGTGGAAATTTCCACAGTTCACCTTCAACTAGAAAATTCTCAGCACCTTTGAAATTAGTTTTGCACCTGAATCAAGATAAATCATAAAAATGAAAAATGTCATTCTCCTTGTAATATTCGCTTTAGGCGTTGCAACGCTAAGTAGAGCCCAGGAGCAGTTAACACAAACAGTAAAAGGAACAGTTATCGACCAAGGAGCAGAATATCCAATGATAGGAGTAAATGTAATCTGGCTGAATGGAGATAATTCTAAATACACTACTTCCGATATAAACGGAAATTTCAAGTTAGAAGGCATAGCCGTAGGAAGACAGTCATTCGAGTTTAGTTTTATCGGATATAAAGATGTTACTATCCCTAACGTGCTGGTGAACTCTGCCAAAGAGTCAATTTTGAATGTAGCCATAGAAGAAGACTTAACGAGGTTAGAAGAGGCTGTAGTTCAGTCTGAGGAAGAAAAAGGAAAGGCAGAAAATGATTTGGCAGCTGTTAGTTCCAGATCTTTATCTATGGATGAGGTGAGTAGGTTTGCTGGTTCTACAGGTGATGTAGCTCGTATGGCACAGAATTACGCAGGAGTAAGTGGAGCTAGCGATGATAGAAATGACATTATAGTAAGAGGGAATTCACCATCAGCTGTACTATGGAGAATGGAAGGAGTAGATATTCCTTCTCCAAATCACTTCAGTACTATAGGAGCCACAGGAGGTCCTATTTCTATGCTTAATTCTAATAATTTAAGAACGAGTGATTTTCTTTCAAGTGCTTTTCCAGCAGAATACGGAAATGTAACAGGAGCAGTATTCGATTTAAAACTAAGGACAGGGAATACCGAAAAACATGAGTTTCTAGGTCAAATTGGTTTTAATGGTTTCGAAGCTGGAATTGAAGGCCCTTTAAAAATTGGAAAACAATCCTCTTTTTTAGTGAATTATAGATATTCCA
>CAJXOV010000264.1 GCA_913057815.1 uncultured Flavobacteriales bacterium | reverse complement strand
CCTCTCTATTCGTCGGCAGCGTCAGATGTGTATAAGAGACAGGGGTATGCTTTTTAAAAAGGAAAGAGAATGGATGGTCCTAGAAGCTGTGCAGCCAGTGAAGTTAACTCCATTGAGTAAATGGAAAAAGTATGGAGATGATGAGGCCTATGAAGTAAAGAGACTTAAAAATGCTGAAGAGTTAATTACCTCTGACGCTAAAGAAAGAATGATGTCAATGGGAAAGTACATGCTAGGTAAGAACTATGACATTTACTTCGACTGGTCAGATGATGAAATATACTGCAGTGAACTAGTTTGGAAAATTTATAAGGAGGTTTTAGGAGTAGAGTTAGGAGAATTAAGACCACTTAAAGACTTCAATCTAGAAAGTCCTGTGGTTAAACAAATAATGAAACAGCGCTATGGAAATGACATTCCATTAGATTCCAAAATGATATCTCCAGGAGATATGTTTGATTGTGAAGAGCTAGAGAGTGTGACAGGAATCTAATACTAGTTGAGTCAAAAGTCAAAAGTCGAAAGTCGCGCTGCGCTCTTTTTAGTCTAGAGTCATTTTGTTGATTTTGATGCGGTTTTTTTAATTACCAATGGTGAATTCAGTTTCTAGTTCTAGCTTAGGTCAAAAAAACCACTGGAAAAGGGACTGTTTTACTTGTCAACCAGTCAACCTATCAACTTTTACTTCTTCCTCTTAAATCGCGCTAGAGACTTTTTTGCAAACCCCTTAAAGAAATCATACATCCCAAAAAGATAGCCATACGCCAACAGAAAAAGAATGTATGCAGGAAAAATCAGAATGAAATAAATCACAGAGAACAACAGAGACTTCTCACCTCCAGTAAAAAATTCTACTACTGGTTTTTTAAGCAAAGCAATAGTAGTTCCGGTAAGTGCAAACACCACAAGAATAAGAATCACCTGCTTACCAGTAACTCCCCATCTCTGCTGTAATTTCTCAAACCAAGCCATTTTTTTTAATTTTTAATGGTGAATTATAAATGATTAATTCAGATTCTATTACTGGAATTTATCCTTAATGAAGCATCCCACGTTGTCAACTGTCCATTATCCGTTAACCCAGTATTAGCATCCGGCACTTTAGACTAAAGGAGCAAAGCTCCGACTCTCGACTAAACAAGTATTAGCATCCAGAGTTGTCAACTGTCCATTATCCATTGTCAATTAACCCAGTATTAGCATCCGGCACTTTAGACTAAAGGAGCAAAGCTCCGACTCTCGACTAAACAAGTATTAGCATCCAGAGTTGTCAACTGTCCATTATCCATTGTCAATTAACCCAGTATTAGCATCCAGAATTGTCAATTGTCAATTGTCCATTGTCAATTGTCCATTGTCAATTAAACTAGTATTAGAATAAAGCTCTAATCTACCCAATCCGCCACAAAAACATTGGTAGCTCCACCATGAGCATTCGGGTCAGCATTGTTTCCTCTATTGCTAGAGAAAGCTATTTTTTTACCGTCAAATGAGAACATCGGGAAAGAATCAAATACATTATCAAATGTCACTTGCTCCAGTCCAGTTCCATCAATATTCATTAAAAACAAGTTGAATAATCTACCAGACTTACTATGGTGGTTAGATGCAAAAAGTACTTTCTCTCCACTCGGGTGGAAAAAAGGAGCCCAGTTAGCACCGCCCAATTCTGTAATTTGTCTAGCTTCAGAACCATCAGCTTTGGCTATGTATAATTCCATTTCAGTAGGCTGAACCAGTCCCTGTTTAAGCAATGCTTTGTACTGAGCTATTGCTTCATCAGTTTGTGGTCTACTAGATCTCCATAAAAGGTATTCACCATCTGGAGAGAAAAATGCTCCACCGTCATATCCTAAACCAGAAGTGATTTGTTTCACATCAGAACCATCTATGTTCATGGTGTAAAGCTCTAAATCACCACTTCTCAGAGAAGTGAAAACGATTTTATCTCCATTAGGAGAAACAGTAGCCTCGGCATCGTATCCTGGTCCGTCAGTTAACTGCTGTACTATATTTCCTTCTAAATCAGCTACGAAAATGTCAAACTCTGGATAGATCGGCCATACATATTCACCATTCGGTCCACGGTGAGGAACCGGAGGACAAGTGTCCATAGCCAAGTGAGTAGATGCATAAAGAATAGTAGTATCTCCAGGCATGAAATAACTACAGGTAGTTCTTCCTTTTCCGGTGCTTACCATTGGTGGTGTTTGATCGTGGTATTGCTCATCGGCATTCATGATAAAAATCTGATCACACGAAGTGTTCCATTTGTCATAAGATGCTTGAAAAACCAATTTGTCATCCGCAAAACTCCAATATGCCTCCGCATTATCTCCACCGTTGGTCATCATGGTCATATTGGCAAAATGCTTCTCGTTAGAATACAAATAGTCATCCCCTAATACAGGAGCATCAGCTTCTTCACCGTGTCCGTGGTGCGGATTTTCTCCATGCTTTTCTTCATGATCTTCACCATGTTCGTGGTTGTGAGGTTGACCTCCACAGGCCATTAAGAGCGTTGCAATACAGAATGTAGTGTAGAAAAATATTTTAGACATTTAATCGATTTTTCAGCGAAAATACTCAAGCCTAACTAATAATTAGAGCCAAATCAAAGTTCCTATTCAAGATTTATGAAAAATACCACGAATAGGGTATGCTATTTTAACTCTCTACGAGTAATTTTGAAATTCAATTCTAGAAAAGATGAATCTTTCCATAAAGAGTATAGTGTACGCAGGTTGTTTCTTTAGTTTAATAAGTATAGCTACTACTTGCGGAACACAAAGGCCATTGATGAGTGCTCCTATTGTATATGAGTTTTCACAAAAAGAGGCGCTTACAGTTTTAGCTTCCGATGATATGGAAGGGCGTGAAGTAGGAAAAGCTGGAGGATTAAAGGCTGCTGATTTTATTAAATTGGAAATGAGCCAAATGGGCTTGACACCAAAAGGTGAGAATGGAGAGTTTTTCCAAGATTTCACTTTTAAACCAATCAGTGCTAGCCCACACGGAACTGCTGATGACATGGGTTTAGGTCAAAGCAAGGTCATTACCATTAACGGTAGAAATGTGATTGGTGAAATCTGGAACAATGCTGAAAACACCATTATAATAGGTGCACACTATGACCATCTAGGTTATGGAAATGAATTTTCATTATTCAAAGGAGATTCAGCCATTCATAATGGAGCAGATGACAATGCCAGTGGAGTAGTAGCCATGTTGAAATTGGCTAACAGAATTAAAAACAGCCCGGCTCAATTCTCAGCATACAACTATACGTTCATCGCTTTCAGTGGAGAGGAATACGGACTATTAGGATCTAATCATTTTGTGAAGAATCCCACTCTAAAGTTAGAGAAAGTAAACTGCATGCTCAATTTCGATATGGTAGGGAGATTAAAAGAAGAAAAATCTTTAGCGGTTTATGGAAATGGAACCAGTCCAGTATGGACAGACTTAGTAAACGAGGTGAATAAAGACCAGTTCAAATTAGTATTCGAAGAGTCAGGAGTAGGACCCTCTGACCACACTTCATTCTATCTAGCAGATTTGCCTGTGCTTCATTTCTTCACTGGGCAGCATGAAGATTACCACAAACCATCTGATGATGTGGATAAGATCAATTTTGAAGGTCTGAAGTCAACAACCGAATTTGTGGAGGGAATTGTGTTGGCATTGCAACGCTTAGATAAACTAGAATTTACCAAAACCAAAGATTCTACAGCAGAAGAAATGTCGTTTAAGGTAACGCTAGGTGTAGTGCCTGATTACATGTTCACAGAAGGCGGAATGCGCATAGATGGAGTTTCAGAAGGCCGACCAGCCGCAGCCGCAGGAATGCAAAAAGGAGACATCGTAATAAAAATGGGTGAGTTTCCTGTAAACGACATGATGGGCTACATGGAATGCCTAGGAAAATACGAAGAAGGCCAATCTACTATAGTAAAAATTAAGAGGGGAGAAGAAGTGTTGGATATGAATGTGATTTGGGATTGATTTAATAATGGTTAATGTTTAAGGATAAATTATTAATTCCGATTCTAATATTAGCTTAGTCGAAAGTCTGCTGGATTCTATTACTAGCTAAGTCGAGAGTCGAAAGTCTAAGCGCAAGACTGTGTGACTGAATTACCTATCAACTTATAATTTTATTAACTAACCACGCGGTTGGTCGCCACTTTAGGGGGTAAGGGGGAAGCGAAGGTGTTCAATAATTCATCATTAAGCAAGCATTAGAATCTAGCCATTCATAATTCATCCTTAAATCGGACTCTCGACTATACCAGTATTAGCATCCCGCATTGTCAACTGTCAACTGTCCATTATCCATTGTCAATTAAAACTGGTATTAGCATCCTGCCCTTTCGACTTTCGACTAAAGAGCAAAGCTCTGACTCTCGACTAAACCAGTATTAGCATCCCGCATTGTCAACTGTCAACTGTCCATTATCCATTGTCAA
>CAJXOV010000263.1 GCA_913057815.1 uncultured Flavobacteriales bacterium | reverse complement strand
GAGATGTAGAGAGGTCTCGTGGGCTCGGAGATGTGTATAAGAGACAGTTATATTCACTGAGGAAGGAGATCAAGTTGTCAATTTTGAATTAGAGGTGCTTGAAAAAATAGGCAAAGGGGAAATACATGTAGAAGTGAGTGGAGGAGGAGAAAAGGCCAGTTACGATATTGAATTAGAGATTCGAAACCCAAATCCTCCTACTACTAAATTTACTCAGTCCATAGTAGAACCGGGAAAGACTTGGAGTGAAAATTATACTAAAGTAGGAGTTGAAGAAACTAACCATATAACAATGGAAGTAAGTAACATGTCTCCAATTGACTTAGAACGAAGATTAAAGCAACTTACAGGTTACCCACATGGCTGTGCAGAGCAAACTACCTCCAAAGCATTCCCACAACTGTATGTAAGTGATGTAATGGAAACAAATCTTCATTTTAAGAACAGGGCTACTGAAAATATAAACTATGGTTTAGAAAGATTAAGAACCATGCAACAAAACAATGGAGGATTCTCTATGTGGCCAGGGAACAGTCGCACTAATGATTGGGTGAGTTCGTATGTAGGTCATTTTATGATAGAAGCAGAGAAGAAAGGTTATTCTCCTCCTGCCAACATGAAGTCCAATTGGATTTCGTATCAGTCTTCTCAGGCACAACAACATACTGAAGGAAGAGTCAATAACTATTCAGTTTACAGCTACCAAGATTTCAATCAAGCCTACAGACTGTATACTCTAGCGCTGGCTGGAAAAGCAGAAATGGGAGCTATGAATCGATTAAAGTCAAACGGTGTTTTAAGTGATGCTGGAAAATGGATTTTGGCAGGTACATATTACTTGACTGGTCAAACAGATATTGCTACGCAGATAACAGAAGACTTAACCATTAGTATAAGCCAGATGGATAAGAGGTATTATTATTATTCATATGGATCCAATACCAGAAACAAGGCTATAATGCTAGAAATGATGAACCTGATGGGAAAGAAAACTGAAGGGTTTAAACTTTTAAAAAGTATCTCTGAAGACTTAAGTAGTCAGAACTGGATGAGTACTCAGACTATGGCATTTAGCTTATTGGCAGCTACACACTTTATAAGTGAGAATAAAGTAAAGACGGATGAAATGAAGTTCACTTATAGAATAGAAAACACTGAAGATTATTCATCATCAACAACACTTCCTCTTAAACAAATAACTTCGGAAAACGTGGTAGACATGCCTACAACAGGTGATTTCAGCGTGAGTAATGAGGGTGAAGGAGTGATATATGCAAGGATGATTTTAACCGGCCAGCCCGCTACTGGACAAGACGTTAGTGTAGATAATAATATCGACCTGTCTGTAAGATATACTGATGTAAACGGAGCAGCAATAGATATTTCACGCTTAGAGCAAGGTATGGATTTTATAGCAGAAGTAACTGTAAGTAATCCTAGTACAGAGGGAGGTCTGAATGAACTGGCGTTGACTCAAATCTTTCCGTCAGGCTGGGAGATTTATAACAGTAGGATGGACCAAGGGTTTACCGTTTCAGGAAGTAGCGCCTCAGAATATCAGGATATTCGAGATGATAGAGTATATACATACTTCAGGTTAGGGAGAAGAACAAGAAATGGAAATGGGCACAAAAAGACCTACAAAATCCTGTTGAATAGTTCCTATTTAGGAAAATTCTACATGCCATCAGTTTTAGTGGAAGACATGTATGATAATGAAATCAATGCTACTGAAAAAGGGAAATGGGTTGAAGTCGTTAAACCAGGAGAATAGGTTACTTGAAAGAGAAAAGAAAAACATATCTCAAGCGGTTTATATGGCTTTTAAAAGCCATTATTTTGGTTTGTGTTCTATTAATCCTAGTGTCTAGGTTTTTACTACCTGATCCTGTTTTTGACAAGCCTACTTCTACTGTTCTTTTAGACAGTAATGAAAGGCTTTTAGGAGCACGTATAGCCGAAGATGGACAATGGAGGTTTCCTGAATCAGACAGCATTCCAGATAAGTTTGAAACATGCATTCTAACATTTGAAGACCAACATTTCAGAAAACACTTTGGAGTAAACCCAGTAGCATTATTCAGAGCGTTAAGAGTCAATTTAAAAGAAGGAAAAATCAAGCAAGGAGGGAGCACGCTTACTATGCAATTGGCCAGAATATGGGAAGATGGCCAAGCGAGAACGATTAGCCAGAAATTAAAAGAAATAGCCATAGCCCTTCACTTTGAGGTTAATTATTCTAAAGATGAGATTCTAAAAATGTACTGTAGCCACGCACCATTTGGTGGGAATGTAGTGGGAGTAGAAACGGCATCTTGGCGTTACTTTGGGAGAAGTATGGAGAACCTCACATGGAGTGAATCCGCAGTGCTAGCGGTTCTTCCAAACGCTCCTTCTTTGATTTACCCAGGAAAGAATGAGGTGTTGCTTCGTGCTAAAAGAGACAGACTTTTAGATAAGCTAAAAGAGCTAGGTCATATCACTGATGAAGAAAATCAGCTAGCCAAATTAGAACCATTACCAGGAAGAGCTAAAAGGCTGCCTAACATTGCACAGCACCTGTTAGATCGAGCGTATGGCAGAAATAAAGGAATGAAAGTTCAAACAGATGTTGACTTCGAATTGCAACGCAGAACCCAGGATATAATAAACATCCATTCAGATCAGTATGCTCATAATGAAATTTACAATGCAGCAGCAGTAATCATTGAAACTAAAACAGGAAAAGTACTCTCCTATATAGGGAACTCGACTACTTCTAATAATCATAACAACTCAGTAGATGTGGTTAAAGGAAACAGAAGCACAGGAAGTCTATTGAAGCCATTTTTATACGCATCCTCCCTATCGAAGGGAGAGATTCTTCCGGCTGAGATACTTAGTGATATACCCACATTTATAGCAGGTTATGCCCCTGAAAATTATCATAAATCATTTGATGGAATAGTTCCCGCGAATGAGGCACTTTATAGATCTTTAAACGTTCCATTTGTACGTTTACTGCGAAAACATGGAGTAAATAGATTCTACGATGAGTTAAAATCTATGCACATGTCTACATTACACAGAGGAAGCGGAAATTATGGACTTTCCTTGATATTAGGTGGGGCAGAAGGTAAGCTAATCGAAATATCTAGCATGTATGCGGGTATGGGCAGAATGCTGATAGATTATAACGGTGAAGAAATAGCGACTAATGATCACTTTTTTAATAGCTCATGGAGTGGAGAGAAAATGGAATCAGAAAAAGAGCCTCCCTACCTCTCTCCAGCGGCTGTTTTCGAAACTCTAAATGCTCTCACAGAAGCCAAGAGACCCTTGGGCCAGCAAGGCTGGAAGTCATTTAGCTCATCAAAAAAAATAGCATGGAAAACTGGAACAAGCTTCGGGAATAGAGATGCCTGGGCCATTGGAACTACACCTGAATATACTGTGGGAGTTTGGGTTGGAAATGCAGATGGGGAAGGTCGATCGGGTTTGACAGGGTTAGGTTTTGCGGCTCCTATTTTGTTTGAAATATTCGAAGAATTACCAGCTACTTCTTGGTTTGAAAAACCATTTGATAATTATACGGAAAGACCTATTTGCTCTGAGAGTGGTTTAATAGCTAATCAGCACTGTTCACACTTTGTAAATCAACTCATACCAGTTGCCAATTACTCTGATGCTACATGTCATTACCATCATTTATTTCATTTGGATAAATCAGAAAAGCACCAAGTAAATTCCAGTTGTGAAACACCTAGTGAAATGGTTCACAAAAGCTGGTTTGTTTTGTCACCCGCACAGGAGAAATTCTTCAAGCTTAAGTCGTCCACTTATCGCTCAGTTCCACCTTTCCGAAATGACTGCGTTTTAGAAGAACAGTCCCCCATGGAGTTTATCTATCCAAGATCTCCTAATCGATTATACTTACCCATCGATTTGGAAGGTAAAAAAGGTAAAGCAGTGTTTGAATTGGCTCATAGAAGAGCGTTGCAAAAAGTATTTTGGTATTTAGATGGTGAGTTTTTAGGATTTACTAAAGATTTTCATGAAATGGAAATACACACCACCAAAGGGAAGCATTCATTATTAGTTACAGATGAAGAGGGAAATGAGTTCTGGAAAACATTTGAAGTCTTAAGTAAATAACTATCTGTAGATATGCATGCTCCACTGTGGACAGAATGCCAGAGTATTGTTATGGAATTAACGTAGAAGTGATGTATCTTTGTGGCTCAGTTCTTGGTCATACAGGAATTAGTAGTGAAAATCAGTACAGATTTTAGGTTGTTTAGTAGGAGGAGATCAAAGTTCTCAATAACTCATTCTAATTCTAAAGCAAGTTGGTTCTTACAGCTAAGAAAACAAAGTAAATAATTTAATATCAGTACATGGGTAAGTCGCAAGAGACATTTGGAAAAAAAGAAAGAGAAAAGAAAAGAGCAAAAAAAAGGCAGGAAAAGCTTTTAAAAAAGGAGTCTAGAAAA
>CAJXOV010000262.1 GCA_913057815.1 uncultured Flavobacteriales bacterium | reverse complement strand
AGATGTAGAGAGGTCTCGTGGGCTCGGAGATGTGTATAAGAGACAGGCCATATATAGGGGCTTTGTTCCTTTTACTTCTGCCTGTTTCCCTCAAATGGTATAAATCTCAAAAAGGTGAACAAGTTGAAGAAGAAGAATTCATCTTCCCAGACTGATTCCTTATCTTCGCTTCCGAATATAAATCGAAGAAATGAGCTTAGATTTTAAAGAATTTCAGGCAGATAATCATGAGGCTTGGAAAGAGAGAATACTGAAAGAATTGAAAGGAAAACCTTTTGACACTTTAGTTTGGAATCACCCTGAAGGAATGGAGGTTAATCCTAACGCTTCAGTAGGAGACGAGAAAGAAAACCATGGCTTCCCTGGCAAGTTTCCTTACCTAAGAGGAGTAAAAACAGATTCTAACAACTGGGAAATAAACCAGTTCATAGCTTCAGATTCTGAATCTAAAATGAACCAACGAGCGCTAACAGCACTTGAAGGAGGAGCTGAAGGATTAATCATTTCTCTAAAAGAACCTAAGGATTTAGGTGTAGTGCTTAAAGATGTATTTATTAACTATGTAGGTCTTCATTTTATAGGAGAGTTTACCGCTGAAAATATAATTCAGTTAGAAAAACTACTGTCGGATAAGAAACTTACAGCTAAAGATATTTACGGTTCTACAGAGTGCTGTTTGTGTGATGAAGATGAAACTAAAAAGGAACAGAATCTAAAAGTAGCACTTTCAGTAACGGAGAAGTTTCCGAGACTAAAAGCTGTGAAAGTAAGAGGAGACGAGCTGCATGATAAAGGCGCTTTGTCTTCTACTGAACTGGCATTGACATTGAGCATAGGACATGAGTCGCTCATTCAACTTATGGAAGCGGGAATGACTGTAGACCAGGCATCAGCGGCTATTAATTTTTCTTTAGGGACAGGTTCTAGCTACTTCACTGAACTCGCCAAGTACAGAGTTCTTCGTCAGCTTTGGGGATTGGTAGTGGATAAATATGAACCAGAACACAGTTGCAGCAGAGCTACTTACATTCAGGCATTTTCTGGCAATTGGAATAAGACCATTTTGGATGAGGAGAATAATTTGCTACGCACCACTACAGAAGCCATGAGCGCAGTGTTAGGTGGAGCAGATGCTGTGTGTTTATTTCCGTTCAATGATTTGACCAAACAGGCCAGTAATTCAGGAATGCGTTATGCTAGAAATATTCAGCACTTGTTAAAGTCTGAGAGTTTCCTTCATCAAACCATTGACCCTGCAGGAGGAAGTTATTACATAGAAAACCTTACCCGTGAATTAAGAGAAAAAGCATGGGATAAATTCTGCGAAATAGAATCGGAGGAAGGAATATACGCGTTGCAACGCTCAGGAAAAGTAAAAGAAATGCTAGCATCTGACGCTGCTGCCCAAAAAGCGGAACTAAAAGCCGAGAATCGAGTGATGATAGGCGTGAACAAGTACAAGCCACTACAAGAGAAGAAAGCGATTTGTGAAGACGATAGATTAGCCAAAGAATTTGAAGGATGAGAAAGCAATTTGACAAAGCAGATTTAGCTGCACTTGACCAGAAACAGGAATTTGAAAAGTTCGAAGGATCGGAATTCCAAAGTTCAGAGAAGATTACTACCAAATCTGCTTACTTTCCAGATGCTGAAGGCAAGCCAGAACATACGAAATTCGGAGCGGGAATAGCGCCTAACTTACGTGGGCCTTACTCCAGTATGTACGCCATTCGTCCGTGGACAGTGAGGCAATATGCCGGTTTTAGTACAGCTCAGGAATCGAATGCGTTTTACAGAAAAAACTTAGCAGCAGGGCAGAAGGGATTGTCCGTGGCTTTTGATTTGGCTACGCATAGAGGTTATGATTCTGACCATCCGAGAGTAAAAGGAGATGTAGGGAAAGCCGGAGTAGCTATAGATTCTGTATTGGATATGAAAATCCTTTTCGACCAAATTCCATTGGATAAAATGTCTGTTTCTATGACTATGAACGGAGGTGTAATTCCGATTATGGCATTTTATATAGTCGCTGCAGAAGAGCAAGGTGTAGATATGAAAGACCTTTCGGGAACTATCCAAAATGACATCCTGAAGGAGTTTATGGTGAGAAATACGTACATCTATCCTCCGAAGCATTCTATGAAAATCATTTCAGATATTTTCGAATATACTTCTGAGAAAATGCCTCGTTTTAACTCTATTTCCATCAGTGGTTATCACATGCAGGAAGCTGGAGCTACGGCAGATATTGAGTTGGCATACACCCTTGCAGATGGACTGGAATACATCAAAGCTGGAATTAAAGCGGGAATGAACATAGATGATTTTGCACCGCGGTTATCGTTTTTCTGGGGAATAGGTATGAACCACTTTATGGAAGTGGCCAAGATGAGAGCCGCTCGTATGCTTTGGGCTAAACTGGTAAAACAGTTCAATCCTGAAAACCCTAAAAGTATGGCGTTAAGAACTCACTGTCAAACTTCTGGATGGAGTTTAACGGAGCAGGATCCTTATAATAATGTAGCCAGAACGTGCGTAGAAGCCATGTCGGCAGCTATGGGAGGAACGCAGAGTTTACATACAAATGCACTAGATGAAGCCACAGCATTACCTACTGATTTCTCTGCTAGAATAGCCAGAAATACACAACTTTATTTACAACATGAAACCGATATAACCAAGGCCATAGACCCGTGGGGAGGAAGTTATTATGTAGAAGCTCTGACCAAAGAAATAACAGATAAGGCATGGGAGCATATTCAGGAAGTGGAAGAGTTAGGCGGAATGACAAAGGCAATAGAATCTGGAATTCCGAAGCTAAGAATAGAAGAAGCTGCAGCTAGAAAACAGGCCAGAATAGATTCTGGTCAAGACCAAATCATTGGAGTAAATATCTTTGAAGTAGAGGAGAATTCTGGGGAAGATGAGCTTGAGTTTAGAGAGGTAGATAATGAAGCTGTAAGAAAAGAGCAGATAGAACGTCTTCAGAAAATGAAAGCTGAGCGTGATGGTGATGCTTGTAGTTCAGCGTTAGAACGCCTAGAAAAATCAGCACAATCAGGAGAAGGAAATTTACTGGAGTTTGCTGTGGACTGTGCTAGAAAAAGAGCCAGTTTAGGAGAGATTTCAGATGCTATGGAAAAAGCATTTGGAAGGTATCAAGCCAAAATACAATCGCTGAGTGGCGTATATTCGTCAGAGTTAATGGGAGATAAAGACTTTATAAAAGCTAGAGAGCTAGCAGACAAATTTGCTGAGTTAGCAGGAAGAAGGCCTAGAATCATGGTAGCCAAAATGGGCCAAGATGGGCATGATCGTGGAGCTAAAGTTATAGCTACAAGTTTTGCAGATATAGGATTCGATGTGGATATAGGACCATTATTCCAAACTCCTGCAGAAGCTGCCAAGCAAGCCATGGAAAATGATGTGCATGTGTTAGGAGTGAGTTCTTTAGCTGCAGGTCACAAAACATTAGTTCCTGAAGTAATAGCAGAATTAGAAAAGTACAACCGACCAGAGACACTAGTAATAGTAGGAGGTGTGATTCCTAAACAAGATTATGAGTACCTATATAATGCTGGAGCAGTAGGGATATTTGGCCCAGGAACTAAAATAGCTAGTGCAGCTCAGGAGATTTTGGAGTTGTTGATAGAGGGGTATTCTTAATCGCATTGTCCGAATTTATAGCCTATGCCAAAAAGTAAGTGTCTTAAAAATAATTGAGAAGTAAAGTTACTTTGATTTAAATCGCTGATAACTGCGGTTCTTCTGGCATCAATATTAAAGTAAAGTCGGTCTATCACTTTTATACTAGCACGTGCCCCTAAATGAAGCGAATGCAAATTGTTGAATTTGGCATATTGGAACCCCTCAGGGATAGAATTATCAGAGTAGATCCATCCAAAGCTATATCCTGTGAGAAATGAAACACTTGAATATCTTTTAATTCTAAATAACTTAAGAGAAATAGATATTGGAATTTCAGTAAATGAAGAGGTGTAACTATTTGACATTCCAAAAGAAGCAGCACCTTCAGGGGTTGGGTAATATAAACTTTGTTTTACAAGAGAGGTTCTGACTCCTGTTTCTATAGCAGACCTAGACGAAATGTCATAGTTGAAATTAAACTCATAAGCTATTCTGTTGGAAGTAAACTTATCCGCTCTTGAATATCCATTTCCAGAGAACTTAATTTGGCTAATGCCCTTTTTAACTTGTATGCCGCTGTAATCCATAAAACTTTCGTTTTGCGTATAAGTAGAGTCACTCTGAGATCTACAGCTAAGCGAAATAATTAAAAATGTGAAGATGAATATTAGGCGCATTTGTGTTTTAATGATACTTAAAATTAAACGCTTTTTTAATATGGCTGTTGAATAAATTGAATTCTTAGAAAAAGAATAGTCATGTTGAAAGTACTATATGTATATAGAGCCTGTCTCTTATACACATCTGACGCTGCCGACGAATAGAG
>CAJXOV010000261.1 GCA_913057815.1 uncultured Flavobacteriales bacterium | reverse complement strand
GGCTGGGCCATATTCAGGTTTTTTTCTAAATGCTGCATAAGGATATTTGCAGTTTTCTATGACTACATCTTTTACTGCTAGATGTGAAAAATCTTTAGCTGCTATGCCTATAACGACCTTATCTATAGTAGAATTAGAAATATTCAATTGAGAGTTTTCTCCACCAGAAATCCCCTTATCACCGGCATCTGTGATTTCACAATTGACAATTTCTATTTGGCTACCTGAAAAGTCCAAAGCATCGTTCTTAGTTTTCGAAAAAGTTGAATTGGTTAGTGTGCCAACACAGAAATCGGCATCAAATCCATCTGATAGTGTGTTTGAAACAGAGCAGTCATCCATTCTGAAATTTGAACGAATAATATTCAAGCCATCTTCACATTGATTGTCTTCAAATTTGCAATGCATTAAATCTACAGAACCACCATAAAGAGTAACAGCTCCTGTTAGAATCCAATGGTCTTTATTCATGGAATTCAATCCTTTGAAATGAACATTATTTAAAATAGAATGCCCGTGTTCAGTAAATACATTAAACCCGGATGCTGTGTAATCTGAAGAGATAATAGATATAGGATTATCTTCTGTACCGTTAAGCTCTACAGGGATGTAGCTGATAAACCCTGCTGAGTTAGTAAGATCAATGGTAGTCCCAGCATTAATTATCAATTTTTCAGCATCCTGGGCTACTACGTTTTTATCAAAAGTGTAATTTCCATTTGGAATCGTTATTAAACCTTCAGACTTATACTTCTCTAAAGTAGAATAGTCTCCACGGACATCAATGTTCGCGGGTAAAGGCCATTTTGATATTTTTTCTCGCATTAACTTTCCACCCATATTTTTAGCAGAGAAGTGCACGAATTTAGCATCCGATGGAAGTTTTACTGACTTGGTTTCATAATCAGATGTGAAAGCTTTGAAATTAACAGGTTCCTTTAACAGAATAAGTTGGTTGGGTAGCGAGTCTGTGCTGTACGCCTTTATTGAAATATCAGACTGATGAAAGTTTCTAAGTGAAATAGTCTTAATTCCATTTTTAGTGTATTCTAAGTGCGCCTTTAATGCTATAGCAGGTCTGTAATAATCCAAGGTGTCATGGAATTTTTTCCATTCATCTTTCACAAAGGTCACTTCTTTAAAGTCTCTCATAAAATCCAACAGAGAGTCTTTTTCAGATTCCATAGCCGAGGCATTTTTTTCGAAGAAATCAATATCTACTTGAGACTGATAAAATGGGTACTCATGTTTAAGCAGGTCTAAGTTTGACTGAATTTTAGATGCATACTTTAAATTAAAGTTTTCTACATATTCAGAATTCCCTAACTTCTGAACGAATTCAGTATAAAAACCCCTAAAATCTTCATCAGTTAGCAATGCCAGATTCAAATTAGTAGGTCTTCTGTCAGTTAAAAATTCATCTACCATAAAAAACAGCCTTCTAGATTCAATGTGCTTTTTGTCTTGATAACAGTCATAAAGGATGGGTTCTAATTTGGCTGTGACAGGATTGTAATATTGTCTTTGATTATGCCATGTTTGTGCATGGTTGATGTTCCCTAAATCTAAAATAGCTATGTATTTAGCGAAAGCCTCGATATTCACAAAATCAGCTGAGTTCTTCTCCGTGTTTTTATACTTATTTAGGTGGCTTTGAGCTACTAGAAACTGCTCATGTAGAGTAGGGCTTTTATAGGTTCTGTTTTTCTTAAACGGGAGAATTGTACTTGCATAGAAATCAGGAGAAAGCACTTTTCTCGGTTTGTTTTCGAAATCGTAGTTCAATTGCCACAGTCCTTCCTCATCCAATTTTACTATTGGGCCTTCTCTTCTGTTTCTGGCCTCTAATAACTGTTTATCAAAATGTTCTTCTAAAGCATAAACACCTTTTATTTCGCCATTTATTTCCACATTAACAAATTCATACCTAGTAGTAAGTAAGTCTTCTTCGGCACATATTTGATGAATGTACCATTCCAGCATCATCCCTCTAGTTTCGGGATTTTGAATTGAAAAAGATTTTAATCCTTGGTAAGCATTGTCACCTCTGACTTTTATTCTTAGAGAATACTTGTTAGTCTTTAGGTGATCTGTCCAATCTCCTTTCAGTCTCAGTTTTACAGGAGTAGAATCTCCATTCTGAAGAATAAACCCCTTGACATATTGTTTAAACTCTTTCCTTAAAATTGATTCTTTTCTGCCTTCTGTTAAAAAACTATCCAGTTTAGCAAAACCAACTGCAGGAATATGAATTCTTAGAGTTGAATCTGTTAATGGAGGTTTAGGAACCGATGACATTCTCGTGATTTTAATGTCATCATAGTAAATGTTGTAATCTTTAGTATTTATGCCATATACTTTGATCAAGTCAAAATCAACATTAGCAGTGAAAGTGTTAGTTAAGAGGTGCCATCCATCTTCTTTAGCAGCTGAAAAACAGTAGTCATCATGCTGTATGCCATTGTTGTCTGCTATTATGAGATTCCCTATTGCTTCTTCAGTCGGATTATAGGCCCAAACTTCAGCGTGAATGATTTCTCCTTTTTTAATATTGGTTAATTCAGTAGTTAAAGCATAAGGCTGATCGCTATTTGTTTTACATGAAAACTGACCATTTTTGGCAAATTCATCAGATTGAGAGATGGCACCGTAAAATATTTGTTCCGACCCTAGAAAAACATTCCCTTCCTTTTCTTCTGCGTTGCAATAATACTTCTCAACCTTAATGTCATTTTTAATCTCAGCCCTAGAGTTTCCGTCACAACTACAAAACAACCAAGCTAAAAGTAAGATATAAGCTAAAATATAGATTCCTTTTTTCATATAATTCACCGAAATTTCTAGAGACAAAAGTAAGTTTTCTCTAGGCTAAGTAAATGCGGTAACCAGATAAAAAACTGCGGTAGCCAACAGCATCATTTTTTTAGATTTTAGAGCAAAGTAGCGAGGTGATTATTTAGGGCTTTTCTACTTTTGATTTAAAATTAAGTTGAATTGAAGTATGGAATTCTGCTGTTTGAGGATAAATCCCTGTACCATTTCATATATTTCGAATTATTAAAGAAGAAGAGTTTCCGTTTATGAGAAGTATTTTATCCTTTATAGTTTTGACTATGTGTTGCTCTAATGCTATGGCGCAGTCATGGAATGATTACTATGAGTCCGGAAATGACGCTCTAGAGAATGGTGATTTTTATTCCTCAAAGTATTATTTCGAGAAATGCATGGAGTTAGATTCGTCCATTTTCGATTTAAATGTTCGTTATGCTGAGAGCTTGAGACTTACCAAGCATTATAAATTGGCAGAATTTCAATACAGCAAAGTATTCTCCAAGGACAAAGGAAAGCTCTTTCCATTAGGTCAGTTCAAATTAGGAGAGATGCTTTATATGAACGGAAAGTATAAAGAAGCTGTTAGAAATTTCAAAAAGTTTAAGCGGAAGAAAAAGAAAGATGTTGATCCTTCTTTTTATAGCTTAGCGGAGCAATGGGTTAAAACAGCCACATTCGCGATGAATACAAAGAATGCAGTACTTGAATCCAAGCTAAATGGGGTGCCAGATATCATTAATGAAGGAGAACTTCAGATATCACCAGTAATGAAAGACTCGACCTTGTATTTTTCCAGCTATTCAGATTTAAGTGATTTTTTAGAGCTTAAAGAAGTTATGATATCGGATTCGGTCGTAGGATCTAAAAATTCGATAGTAGTGCTTGGTTTAGAGGAGAAGCTGGATGTAGCCAACTTGACTTTTGGAAAAGACTCAGAAGTGTTTTTTAGTGTCTGCCAAGAAGATAGTTGTTCAATCTATAGAGGTGAATTGGACGCTAACATTATTTCAAACATAGAACTGATGAATTGGTTTGGAAGGTATGAAAATGCTACTATGCCACATTACGTAGAAAAAAATCAAACGGAATACTTGTTCTTTGTATCTAATGCAGATGGAGGTCAAGGAGGAAGAGATATATGGTGGACCCAAAAGATAAATGATAGATGGATGGCTGCTGCTAACGCTGGAAGCAAAATTAACACTCCGGGTGAAGAACTATCTCCATTTTATGATGGAAGTAATTTGTTCTTTAGTTCTAATTGGCATAACGGATTTGGCGGATTTGACATAGTATTTTCAGAAGGGTGGTTAGCCCAGTGGTCCGAAGTAACCAACCCCGGAAAACCACTAAATTCATCGTATCATGATTTATACTATACCTATAGGAATGATGATAAAAAGGGGTGGTTTTCAAGCAACAGAGTATCAGATGAAAATGTGGTAAACTCGACATGTTGTAGTAAAATATACAGCTTCGAATATCCAGATTCATTGGAATTGGGTCGAAAAAGCTATAAAGATTTAGATGAACTAAATAAATATCTGCCAGTTACTCTTTATTTCCATAATGATGAACCAAATCCTAGGACAAGACTGACAGAGACAGAATTCAATTATTTAACCACTTATAATGCTGTCTCTTATACACATCTGA
>CAJXOV010000260.1 GCA_913057815.1 uncultured Flavobacteriales bacterium | reverse complement strand
AGATGTAGAGAGGTCTCGTGGGCTCGGAGATGTGTATAAGAGACAGAGATTGAACCACCATTTTTTAATGATTTTCCCTTTAAAATGATTGTTTACTAAAGATTCTGCATTCGCTCTTAGTTCATCCTCTACAGAAGAATGAACCACACGCAGAACTACACCTTGAGAAACATAAGACTTAATCACTTTAATGAACAAAGAAGGCTTTTGGGTATAGGATACTGTTTCCAGCTTCAACTCTCCCACACATCGCTCACCGAAGGTTTCTAAGTAATCCAAAACAGCCGCATGAATAGAGTCGAAATTCCCTTCTTTCAGAACCTCCCAAATATCCTGCGGAGTGTTTTCTAAGAACAACTTTTTGGCCGCTGCATCTTCTGAAACTAGTTTAGAAATATGCAGGCTTTTTCTGATGGGTTCTACAGAAATAATATCTTGACTTCCGCAGAGTAAATCATTATGAATATTCTGATTGTTAGGGAAGTTTTTTACCGCTTGTTTTTCTAACATTCCGAACCAAATCATGGCTAAGAAATCATTAATTAACGGGGCTTTCCATTCGAGCAAAAGTGTAGTTTCAAATGCACGATAATGCGTTACTATTTCTTCCGGAGAATGTGCTTGAAAATCTATGGCTCCATAGGTGCTCATTACTTTTTCTAAATGAGCTAAAAACTTGTCTCTTTCTGCAGGTAAATTACGCTGCATTTTTATCATTCTAAAAACCATTCCTATGATTCTAGTCCAAGCTAACCTTTTGCTCATTTGGTAATCCTCTTTGAGCTCGAAACGCTCCTGAACTCCCATCATTTTCTCCATAAATTCTGCATTAATGGAGTAGCCAGGAACCATGGCTAACATTTTATACCAGCTAAGTAGATTATAGTAAACTCTACCACGAACAAGGCCCAAAGTGTTTTTAAACACTTCTGAGTGGCTTTCGATCTCGTTTTCTTTTACTCCTAATATGCCAGAGAATTGTCTGTAGACAGCCTCATACATTTTATTGATAAAAGTGAATGTAAGCGGAGTGGTAATTCCTGGATAGGATTCTATAATGTTACTATTATCCCATAAGATATACTCACCTTGGTGTGTGGTAACAGGCCGTGTTTGAAGCAGGAATAATTCACCGTTTTTCACCGCAAATTCTATGTCCTGAGGAAAGCCTAATTCGGCTTCTAATTTCTTTAAAACAATCGCTATTTTTTGGATTGTTTCTGCATTCAAAGAAGGTGCTTTTTGGAGTTGGATGTCTACTTCAATTTTGGAAATCCCATGGCCGTTTTCTCCTCTTCTAAATGCATGAGTTTTATCTGCTAATTCTTCTTCTATTTTTCCTTCTTTTATTCTGAAAATATCGGCATCTAATTCACCAGAAACTAATCCTTCTCCAAGTCCATAAACAGCAGAAATTACAGACACACTTCTGTCACCATTTATAGGGTTCATTCCGAATGCTACACCAGAAACTTCTGGCTCTATCATTTCCTGAACTATTACATTCACTTCAGAGTCTTCACTGAGATTATTCTTTTCTCTGTAGGCTTTTACTCTTTCGGATTTTCCAGATTTCCAGATTTCACTAATTGATGATTCCAATGCTGAAAAAGGAACATGCAACCGAGTTTCGAATAATCCTGCGAATGAAAATTCTCCTCCATCCTCATCAGAAGCAGAAGAACGTACGGCATACGTTTTCTCTTTGAAATCAGCCCCGAATGGAACCGAAAGTTCCGAAAGCTCCTTCTCCGAAAAAGTAATGTTTTCATCCTCAGTTAAACTTCTACCGCTTAATGATTTCGAAGTGAAGACTGCCCAGTTAGGAACTGGAATTTGCAACGCGTGTAAACGAGCTAAATTAGTAGCCTTTCCTCCTATATCACCTGAGAACTGAACGCTATCGAATGATTGAAATATACTCATCCTATTAGCTGGTTTATCATAGGAAATACTCCCAAAGAAAGATACATAAGCAACGTCCATAGAGCTGAACTGTACTCCATCATTTTGGCTTTTTTAGCGGTATATTCTTTTAAAAACAAGAATCCTGGAAGAGAACAAATGATAAAGAATGCTATCATAATCCCTACCATTAACCAACTAAAATGCACATAACTCATGGCTCCAATAGCTAAAAGCATAGTCACAAACATGAGGATTATCCAATAAATAGTTCCTCTTCTGGTTCCGTATAATCCAGTGTACGAAATAACGCCTTCCTCTTCCCCTTCTGGTGTTCTCAATTTCCTACCAAACTCCAGCACGATTCCATTCATAAACGAAACTGCAAAGAACCATGCCAATCCCCAATGAATACTATCACCATCTAGCAGCCAATCCAGTCCGCTGGCATAAATATCTATAAGAGGAATAATCACCATGTGAGAGGTGATGTAAGCTATTTGTCTTTTCTTAAGCCAATTAGGAACGAAAAACTCCACTCCCATAAGAATCAAATAAGCTATAACTATGAGATAAAGCCAAAGCATTTCTGTTTGATAAATGGCTATCACAGAAATCTGTAAAGTGGCTACTAATAGTCCTATATTTCTTAGCTCATTTAAAGAAACTAATCCTCTAGGCACGGGTAAATAACTCCTGTAATTCCTATCATCTTCTTGGTCCTTGAATTCATCAAATATTCTAACTAAAAAGAACAATGTAATGGTGGCAAAAATTCCTATCAGAAAATCTGGCCATGGAATAAATCCTTCTACTCCTCTGCAGATTCTAGAGTATGAAATAGCTGAAAACGTAAAGCACGCTATAAGCACTCCATGCACTAGAAAAGGAAACCGTTCCTTTTGATAAACGAGAAAGCGCCTTAAGAATGAGAACTCGTTTTGATGGGAATTATCCACTATCTCCCTAGGTTTTTATGAGCACTCGTAAAGTGGTCTACAGACATCGCTGAGGCTATGGAAATTTCTCCTGCCAGTGCCACTGCACAGCAGATTTCTGCAAACTTCTTCGCTTTTCCTAAACCATCACAACCCATCATTTTCAGACATTCGTTTTGAGTAGGAAGAGAAGTTCCTCCGCCAACAGTTCCTACTGCTAAAGAAGGTAGTGTTACTGCCACATATAAATCTCCATTTTTATTGGTTTCCATTCTGGTGAGTCCAATGGAAGATTCAGAAACACACGCTACATCTTGTCCGCAGGCCATAAACATGGCCGTAAGTCCATTGGCTACATGCCCTTGAGCTCCTATAGCTCCGCTTTGAACTACTCCTAATGTTGAGGACTGCCAATATTTAGAAATAAGCTCTGGAGTGGTCTTCAAAACACCTTCTACTATAGCTCTTGGAAGAACGACTTCAGAGGTTACTTTTTTACCTCTCACACTACCAAAAGCATTGGCAGTGGCTTTCTTATCTCCAGAATAATTACTTTCTATGTACCATTCCTCAGGGAGAATATCGAAATGAGTGAGAATGTATTTACAGATTTGATCTGTACATATAGTCACCATATTTTGTCCTGAAGCATCTCCAGTAGTGAAGTCAAACGTTAGAATGACACTATTCCCTTCTACATTGGTTTTGATATCTATGAGCTTCGCAAAACGACTAGATGCCGACACTATCTCATGAAATTTATCTGCTTGATGATGTACCCATTTCACAAACTTACCTACCGCTACTAGGTTTTCAAATTTGAAAAAAGGACTTCGCTGAATTCCTTCTACGATACAGACTGAAGTGATTCCACCGGCCAATCTACAGGCTTTCATTCCTCTGCTATACGAAGCTACCAAAGCGCCTTCTGTAGTAGCCATAGGCACATAAAAATCTCCTGTCGCATTGGTTCCATTAACGAGAATTGGACCAGCTAAACCTATTGGAACCTGAGCCATTCCAATAAAATTCTCAATGTTTCCTTTTAGCGACTCATTATCTGTAAATGTTTTTTCACCACTTGTATATCCAAGCTCTACTCCCTTTTCTTTCAAAAATTTCAGTCTAGCCTGCTGGTCATCTTTCGTATACCCATTGGCATAGGCAACATCACCTAAATCCTGAATTTCCCCAGGTGTTTTAGGAGTAACCTGAGGTGTATACAGTTCAAACTCTTTCTGAGTCTCAATGGACTCTATTATCTTATCTACTCTCTTATGATCCTGTGACATTATTTCAAATTAGTGCAGTTATTATATAGTACCCGACAACTCACTTTAAGAAGCCATCTACTACAAGTTTAAGCATTTGTATCGAACTTGGTTTTACTATCTCAGTTATAAGATCAAGCTTAACATTTTTTAAACGACTGGTTTCCAAAATCAAGATATAAATGCAGCCATTGATTGTTAAAATGTGTCACTTATTGCAACGCCTGGTATTATTACTTGTAAATAAGAATACAAACGGGTTTAGAATCTATTAACAGTTTCATGAGAAACAAAGACTAATTCCTACAAATAAGGGATAATTTATTAAGTCTGTCTCTTATACACATCTCCGAGCCCACGAGACCTCTCTACATC
>CAJXOV010000259.1 GCA_913057815.1 uncultured Flavobacteriales bacterium | reverse complement strand
GCTCAAATGATAGGAATGCTATTGCTATTGGCCTTAGTCCTCTTTGCGAATGGAAATGACGTTTGGAAATTTATTAGTTCTAAATTCGGTTAGTAGAATTAACATTGACTTCTTAATTCTACCTCTTCAGAGCTGCATTACACACTCTTTTAAAGGCTAGCTTGGCTATATGATTAAATGGTTAGCTGTTCTGGTGATTTTCTTTAGCGTTGCAACGCTAGAAACTTTAGCTCAGGACGAAACTACAGGAGAAAACGGAATTCTTTCTTATTTTTCTTCAGCTCAAAAAGAGGTGCTCTTGGTACCTATGATGGACAAAATGTTCCTATCTAACGTAACTCATGAGATTGGAAGATACAATGGTATGAACTTTAGAGAGGTTCGCTCTTTTTTCAAAGAGTTTATAGCCGATATGGCTGATTTAAGTGGTGCGGAAAACTGGAATATCACTGACGCTAATTCTTTAGATTCTATGACTTTAAAGATTCAAGTAGCTCAATCTTTTGATTACGACTTAGTAAAAGTTCATACGAAAAGTGAAGAGTCTAAAATTCAGGAAATATGGAGTAAACTTCAAAAATCGGCAGAAAAAACAACTACCAAAAGAGGAGCTTACCTAG
Organism: uncultured Flavobacteriales bacterium; assembly: GCA_913057815.1. Lineage (GTDB taxonomy): Bacteria > Bacteroidota > Bacteroidia > Flavobacteriales_D > Sanyastnellaceae > ASP10-05a. The sequence continues at coordinate 3,900 of CAJXOV010000259.1, read as the reverse complement.
AAAAAGGAGAAATAAGAGAGTACTATGATGGCAAATCCAGATTCATGAATACCAGAGTGGATACTTCCTGGGTTTTTGGTCAAGTTTTAGCTGATAGTGATTTTGAATATTTATTATTTATCAATGAACTAGATATCAATAAACCAAGGCCTTCTGACGTTAACTATGGAAGCGGTGAACGTACACTTAAACTCCATTTTACACTTTATAACTCTAAAGGGAAAAGAGTTTATGGAAATGCCGCTTTTAGTACTTTTGAAGAGGATGAATTAGACATTTATAGCATAGCTAATGATGCTCTTTTTTCAGCCATTAATAGAATGTTAGCTGAGTGTTCTGCAGAACTATCTATTCTCTCTAAATAATTAAACTAGTCTACGATGTTACATCTTTTACCGTCCTATTTATGTTTCGAGCTGAATGACCCTCATGTGTTAGTAATTGGGTTTAGCTCTATTATTATTCTTTCTTATCTGTTTAACATATTATCTACTAAGACTAACATTCCTAGTGTAGTAATGTTAATAGGTTTGGGGATTCTTATTCAACAAGTGGCTAAATACTTTGGATACAATCTACCGAACCTGCAGACTCCTTTAGTTTTTCTAGGAACCGTAGGAGTAATACTGATAGTATTAGAAGCCGCATTGGACTTAGAGCTATCAAAAGAGAAGTGGCCGACTATATGGAAATCACTAGTAGTGGCCTTACTAGGGCTTTTAATTAGTACGTTTCTCATAGCTATGTTCTTCAAGTCAGTAATGGCCATGGAGACTATCGTATCCTACTTTTACGCTATTCCTTTGGCTGTGTTGAGTAGTGCTATTATTATTCCTAGTGTTGGAGGTTTAATTCCATCTCAAAAAGAATTTATGGTATATGAAAGCACATTTTCTGACATTCTAGGGATCATGTTGTTTTACTTCATGAAAGATTATGCCACTGCCACTAGCGCTATGGAAGTGGCCACTGGAATCACTGGCAATATATTCATCACTGTAATTCTGAGTATAGCGGCCAGTTTTGGTCTTATCCTACTTATTCAAAAAATCACTTCTCAGCTTAAATTGTTTCTTTTAATAGCTGTATTACTTCTCCTTTATGCCATAGGTAAAAAATTAGGCTACTCGTCTTTAGTCTTAATTCTATTCTTTGGGTTAATGCTGAATAACACTAAACTCTTTTTCCGAGGATTCCTTTCAAGGTTTGCTGATAATAAAATTTTGAAAAATGTGCTCCATGATTTTCATATGATCACCTTAGAATCAGCATTCGTTTTAAGAACTTTTTTCTTTGTGATCTTCGGAGTGAAAATCGTTCTAGTTTCCTTGGTTAGTCTAAACGTAGTGCTGTCCAGTCTAGTGGTAGCTATTATTCTTTACGTAGTAAGGCTGGCATTATTAGGACTCTTTAAACGAAAAGATGTATTTCCTCTACTTTATATAGCGCCCAGAGGATTAATTACTATTATCTTATTCTTTGCTATTCCAGCTAAATACACTTCCCCTGCTTTTGATAGTGGAATCCTATTATTCGTGATTCTAACTACCAGCTTTATTATGACCATTTCTCTAATTCAGAATGGTTTTAAAATCAAACCTGCTTCAAAAGAGTATTCAGATGGTCTCTATAAAATATATGACTAAGATGTTAGATTTAACTTCCATAAGAAAAATTGCCAATGGTAATCAGGGCGTAGTCAGGCAGTTTCTCGAGATTTTCGCGGATAATACTTCCAAGGATTTAGTTAAGCTCACTTCTGCTATTCATAGTGAAGATGCGCACCAAGTAAGTTATTTCGTGCATAAGTTAAAGTCTACCACTCAATCTATAGGGTTCTTGAATGGACATAAAGAACTTCAAAGAATAGAAGACATCCTACATTTAAGTCCTGCCATCAAGCCTCTAAGAAAAGAACTCTTAAACGTAACTAGAGAGTGTGAACTAGCAGTAGTAGAAGCCCGAAAACTGCTTGAAAAACATATTTCGTAGGAATAGACTTACACCTTGTTGAGACTGAAACTCACTGACTAAACTAAAAGTCATTCGCATATTTGTGGAAATGAATTTCTACAAGATGATCGATTACCACTTAATAGCAGATATAGCTCTAGGAGATGTAAACTTCCAAAAGAGTATTCTAGAACAGTATGAGAAAGACAGCGAAAAAATAGTGACCAAAGGATCACAATTAATGTTTGCCAATAGCTGGACAGCGCTTCATTTAGAATTAAAGGCTTACAGAAACAAAGTAGCTCCCCTTCTTAATAGACCTTCTATAAACAGAGTAAATGCGGTATTAGAATTACTGATTTCTCCTCTCAACCCTTCAGTTAAGATGCAGGCATTTAAAGAATTGTCTCAAAAAATTAAACGCGAAATTGGGTTTCTTGATAATGCTGCTTAAGCGGATTCATAAACCTTTCCAGGCAGAACTCTAACTAGCCCATTAAATTCAAGCTGTAAAAGAAGTTGTGCGAGTTTACCAGAGCCTAATCCAGTTTTCAAACTGATATCATCTAATGCTATCTGAGACGAGTTTCTGATGGTCTCCAAAATTTTAACCTCATTAGCATCTAACTCCGGAAAAAGTTCTGGTTGTTTGGTCTTTTTAGTCGGAGCAGCCCAATTCATTTCTCGCGCTACATCTTTTCCTGATGTGATCATAAGAGCTTTCTGATATTTAATTAAGTCATTACAGCCCTCACTTAATAAATCACTGGCTTTTCCTGGAACAGCAAAAACATCTCTATGATACCCGAACGCAAGTTCTGCAGAAATTATAGATCCACCCCTTTTTTTACTTTCTACTATAATCAAAGCATCACACATACCGGCTATAACTCTATTCCTAGTAGGGAAGTTTTCTCTAATGGGCACGGTACCACTTAAGAATTCAGATAACACTCCTCCATTCGAAAACATTTTACTCGCTACAGGTCTGCTAGATGGTGGATAAATACTATCCACACCATGTGCTAATACTCCTATGGTTTGAAGATTGTTTTCTACCGCTGACTTATGCGCTGCAATATCAATCCCCATAGCCAGACCGCTAACTATTAAAGGGTTATAAACCGCTAGTTCCGATATGATTTTATTACACATATCTCTTCCATAGGCAGTGCTGTTTCTGGTTCCAACTACAGCTATAACTTTTCGGTTATTTATATTCAAATTCCCTTTGGCATATAGCATTACAGGTGCGTCAGCACAAAACTCTAACCGTTTTGGATACTCAGCATCCAAATAAAACATAGGCTGAATATCATTTTTTGTAATAAAGTCGATTTCCTGTGCGGCTCTGTCAAAAATGTAAGGATCTCTTATAGATTCTACTACTGTTTTACTAATCTTAGGAATGGAAAGTAAAACTTCGTCAGTAGCGTTAAAAACCTGGTTAACACCTCCCAATTCAGAAACCAAAATCCTCGTAGACTTTGGTCCTATTCCTTTCACCAATGAGAGAGCTATTTTATTTAGTAATTCACTCACCTGGATATTCTTTTAATGGCATGATCCAATCATTTTCCCCTAATGGTGAATAAGAAGCCGTAGTAAGATCTACTGACGGGTCAATGATGTACTGTGCCGGTCTTCCGTTAAAAGAAGTTTTAATGGTGCAGTAAATCTCTAAGTCTTCAAATGATTTGTTCTTTTGAACTCTTAACTCTTCGTTTAGCCGCTTTTCTAACCAATTAGCGAATTGCCAGGCCATTACTGGAGACTGGGACATATTCAAAATTTGAAGGTTATTAATTTTCTGATTGATAAAAGTATAATCCGCCTTTATTTCCTCTCCACCAGCCTTGTCTTTTATTAAAAAAGATATCTCTTTATCCATCCTCTGTTGAACTTTCATGTGCCTGTCTCTTATACACATCTGACGCTGCCGACGAA
>CAJXOV010000258.1 GCA_913057815.1 uncultured Flavobacteriales bacterium | reverse complement strand
AGATGTAGAGAGGTCTCGTGGGCTCGGAGATGTGTATAAGAGACAGCCCCTAGACTAATTCAGGCCGCATTCTAGGTATAACTACGATAAATACTCTCTCCATGAAATACGCAATCTTATTAGGAATATTTTTTTTAACAGCTATAAACTCCTCTGCTCAAGATTTTGAATGGGCGCACCAACTCGGAGCATCGAGTAATGATGAAGCTGCATCAGTAGCCACAGATGCTGCCGGAAATGTTTATACCACCGGATACTTTCAAAACACCGTGGACTTTGACCCTGGAACCGATACCTATAATCTGACTGCTTTTGGAGGCTATGATATCTATGTCTCCAAATTGAGTGCTTCTGGAAATTTTTTATGGGCCAAACAATTTGGTGGTCAAATCAATGAAGAAGGTTCTTCCATCACAGTCGATAATTCTGGAGATATCTACTTTACGGGATACTTTCAAGGAACAGCAGACTTCGACCCTGGAGTAGACACACTAGCCCTCTCTTCCAATGGAGGTTATGACATTTTCATTTCCAAATTAGATGCTTCTGGAAATTTCTTATGGGCTAAACAAATAGGTGGAAATGGTGTAGATAATGGTCAATGTATTACTACCGATATAGAAGGCAACGTATATACAACCGGATACTTCAGAAACACGACAGACTTTGACCCAGGAGAGGGAATATTTGAACTGACTTCAGTGGGAAACAGAGATGTTTTCACTTCTAAGTTGGATGCTTCTGGAAATTTTATTTGGGCTAAACAAACTGGAGGAATCAGCCTTGATAATGGTTTTTCTATCACTACAGATGTTTTCGGAAATGTATTCACCACTGGTGGTTTCCAGGATAGTGTAGATTTTGACCCTGGTGTAGGAGTTTCTAATCTTATATCGGCAGGGCTTTTCGATATCTATGTTTCAAAGCTTGACTCTGAAGGAGAATTTTTATGGGCCAAGCGATTTGGTGGAGTAAATACAGACATAGGTACTTCTCTAACCACAGACGCAGTAGGTAACGTTTATACTACAGGTTATTTTACAGATACATTAGATTTTGACCCTGGAGAAGAAACATTTAACCTCATCTCCCCTGAAAACAATGACATTTTCATTTCTAAACTAGATGCCTCAGGAGAGTTTGTTTGGGCTAAACAAATGGGAGGAACAGAAGACGATCGGGGATTTTCTATATCAAGCGATTCATCTGGTAACCTTTATACTACAGGAATGTTTGAAAATACCGCAGACTTTGATCCTGGAAACGAAAATTATGACTTTTCATCGAATGGAGAAATTGACATATTTATATCTAAACTAGATGACTTAGGTGAATTTGTTTGGGCGTTGCAATTAGGAGGACCTGGAAACGACTTCGGGAATGGTATTACTGCTGATGAAACGGGTAACAATATCTACACCACAGGTTTTTTCGAGAATACCGTAGACTTTAATACAGAAATAGGAATCCTTAACCTTACATCAGCTGGAGGAGATGATTCATTTATTCATAAACTTAATCAGTGTGAAGGTGCATCAAGAACAGAAGTAGTAATGGAATGCGAGAGCTTTACCTGGTTAGATGGAATTACTTACTTTGAAAGCACCAATAATCCTACTTTTAATATTCCAGGAGTAGCGGCTAACGGGTGTGATAGTCTGATCACATTAGATTTGACCATTAACAACATAGCCATTAATAATGACATTGTCAATTCTTGCGGGCCCTATACATGGTTAGATGGGAATTTGTATACTGAAAGCACCAATATTCCTTCTATTAATATTCCAGGTGGAGCTGCTAATGGGTGCGATAGTTTAATCATACTAGACTTGACTATTAACAATAATGCTATAGGTACGGATACCATCACTGCTTGTAATTCTTATACCTGGTTAGATGGAATCTCATATTCTGAAAGTATCGAAGGCCCTACATTTAACATTGAAGGTGGAACAGTAAACGGATGCGATAGTTTGGTTACTTTAAACTTGACTATTCACAACAGTGCATCTGGCATTGACTTTATCACTGCATGTGACTCTTATACATGGCTTGATGGGAATTCGTATACTGAAAGTACCGATATCCCTACTTTTAATATTGAAGGTGGAGCAGCCAATGGATGTGATAGTTTGGTAACATTAAATTTGACCGTAAATAGTGTTTCTGATTTAAGCATAAGCGCTGATGGTGCTACTATCAGTGCGAACAATTCTAATGCTACTTATCAGTGGCTAGATTGTGATGATAATTTTAATCCAATTCCTGAAGAAACCAACCAATCATATACCTCCACAGTTAATGGTTTTTATGCTGTTGAATTGACAGAAAATGGTTGTGTAGAAACTTCGGAATGTGTCAATTTAATAGCTATCGGCATCGCTGAAAACACCTTCGGTGAACAATTCACAATTTACCCAAATCCTACCCAAGGTGAGTTTTCTTTAGATTTAGGAGACAATTATAAAACAGCAAACATTAGTGTTTCTGATTTAAACGGAAAGCTCATACAATCTGCGAGTTATACCAACGCTCAGTTTTTAAACTTAGAACTACTAGCACCTGTAGGAATTTATATGTTAAGTATAGAGGCTGCAGATCAGAAAATCATGGTGAGATTGGTGAAAAATTGATTTTGATGCTGCTCCTATCTTTCGATGCGCAGAATATATCCAGATTTAAATACTAGAAGTGTAGAAGTTCTATAAAAAGCTATTTCTCTTTTGAGGAGAATTGGCCTATTAGAAATAGGTGATCTTGATTCTTAATCTAGATCAATGTTAGGTAGATGTTATATCTTGATATTTGAAATCTAAATTCAAACTCATGAGCAAAGAATATTCTAACGGGGACATCACCATAAAATGGGAGCCTAAAATCTGTGAACATGCTGGAGTGTGCGTTAAAATGCTGCCCAAAGTTTATGTTCCAAAAAACAAACCGTGGATTCAAATAGAAAACGCCACAACTGAAGAGTTGAAAGCACAAATAATAAAATGTCCTTCAGGAGCGCTTTCTTATTCTGAAAACAAAGAACCCTGATTCAAATTAAAATGAATAAATCAATAGATGTTTTGCTTCCTGCACAGGAAATAGACATGGGAGGTTTCCCTGTAAAACAGGCACTTCCAACGATGCAAGTCAATCAAATAGATCCTTTTTTACTGTTACATCATGCTAAGATTAAGCAGACTAATAATCAATTGGCTAAGCATTCAGGAATAGGTCCACATCCGCATAGAGGATTTTCGCCAGTTACTTTTGTTATAGAAGGTGAAGTACACCATAGAGACAGCAGAGGTCACAATCAAATAGCTAAAAAAGGAGAAGTACAATGGATGAATGCTGGTGCTGGTATTATCCATAGTGAACGTCCATCACAAGATTTAGTAGAACAGGAAGGCACTCAAGAAATCATTCAGTTATGGATTAACATTCCTGCAGCTAAAAAAATGCTCCCACCCAAATACCATTTCTTGTCTAAAGAAGCTATAACTAACTTTTGGTCTGAAGATAAAAAAGTAAAAACAAAACTCGTAGCAGGAAATTACCAAAACGAAAATGGGAATTTCAAAACAGAATCAGAACTATTAGTTTTGTGGAGTGAAGGTGGTCAAGGTGGATTTGAGCATTTTGAAATTCCTTCTGACTTCAACACTTGTATCTATGTCATAAAAGGTCAAATAACTGTAAAAGGATACGGTTTAGTAGAAGCTGAAAATTTAGCTGTGTTTTCAACTGAAGGAACAGAAATAAACATTGAAGTCAAAGAAGACAGTTCTCAATTCATAGTATTGGCAGGCTTACCACTAAACGAGGAAATAGCTCAACAAGGCCCATTTGTAATGAATAATCAAACCCAAATCATGGAAGCTATGAGAGACTACAGAATGGGGAAAATGGGTGTCTTAATCGAAGATTAGCTAAATAAATACTATCTTGCTTTACTTAATTAATTAAAAATGATAGGATTTCTAATAGCTTTAGGCATAGGGATAGCCGTAGGAAGAGATGCTTCGAGAAGAGGTATGAACGGGGGAGCTTGGGGTGTCGGAGTATTCTTCTTATTGATAATCGTACTCCCGATTTACTTTATAAAAAGAAAACCTCTTCTAGCTGAGCAATTTGCAGAATTAGACTCAGAAACTATAGATGATTTGGATGCTTTGGATAAGTCGTAATCCATTTAACTCATATCAGAAAATGCTAATCGGTTTTTAAGGCCAATTGAATATTATGTCTAAACTTCAAAGGGGTTTGTTCGACTCTTTTCTTGAAGACTCTGTTAAATGCAGCTTCAGATTGATAACCTACTTCTGCAGCGATAGCACCTACAGACAATTGGCTTTCTGTCAATAGTTCTTTGGCCTGTAATATTCTCCACTGAGTCAAATAATAAAAAGGAGTTTCTCCTACAAGTGTTTTAAATCGATTTGTAAAACTTGTTCTTGACATTCCTCCTATTTGCGCCAGTGACTCTAATTGCCAATCTTTTTCCGGAGAAGAATGAATGGCCTGTCTCTTATACACATCTGACGCTGCCGACGAATAGAGAGG
>CAJXOV010000257.1 GCA_913057815.1 uncultured Flavobacteriales bacterium | reverse complement strand
TCTGTTTTTTATGCAAAGATCTTTTCTGAATTCCTTAATCACTTTAGAGGGCTATTATGAATTAATTAATCGAATGTTATGGATTTTAATGAAATGTTACTGGAATGTTAATCCCATAGTTGCAAAAAAAAAGCTACTCACGAACTGAGCAGCTTTTAACTATGTGATTATAGAATTTTGTAATCTAGAAGGTGTAAGAAATACTGGCAGAGATAGTCCTTCCTTGTTTGTATGATTGGAAGACATATTCAGTATCGTTATAATTGTATGTTCTTTTAGTTTCAGCGTCCAGTAAGTTTTGAGCTCTAGCAGTTACTTTTAGATTGGAGCTAAACTGTTTTGTAACACTTAAGTTAAGGTTATGCTTAGGCTGATCCATAACATTAGGAGTACCCCCTATTACCACTAATACTAATTTTTCTCCACTCACATTATATCCTAAAGAACCGCTAAGTCCGTTATCAGGATTTTTATATGAAAGAACCCCATTTATAATGTAAGGAGACTGACCGAACATTCTTCTGGTGTTGCTATGAGAAGGATTAGTCTCTCTAATTTGTAGAAGTTCATCACTGTCTATTTGAGTCTCAGATTCTACTAAAGTAATGTTCGTTCCTAGTTTCCACCACTTCATAGGTTCTCCTAGGAAGTCAAGCTTCTTTCTAAAGTCAAACTCCAGACCGTATAGAGTAGCTAAATCTTGGTTTTCCCATGTCAGCTCTAAATTGGCCGCTTCAGGGTTTACTACTAATTCTATAGGAGAGTTAAATCTTTTATAGAAAGCACTAATAGAGAATATTTCTCCGATATTAGGATAGAATTCATATCTGACATCAAAGTTGTCTATCAGTGTTCTTTCTAAGTCTGGATTACCGAGTTTAATCAATTGGTTCTCGAAATCAAAAGATGCAAATGCTGATATTTCTCGAAAAGAAGGTCTCGCTAAAGTTCTAGTAGCGGCTACTCTTAGGTTGGTGTTCTCTCCTAACTCTTTAGTTAAGTTAAATGAAGGAAGAACATCTACATTATCTAGCTTTCCAATGTACTTAGCTTTGTCTTCTTCAGTTTGTACTTCGTAGTACTTTTTGCTGATAGATTCTATTTGAGCATTTTCTACTCTAGCACCTGCTATTAATCTCCAAGTGTTTCCGAATCTGTAGTTAGCCATAGCATATCCAGCTAAAACATTTTGGGTAGCTTCATACGAGTTTTTAGTATCTGTTCTATCTTCTACATAAATGAAATCTTCTTCGGAAGTATTCATGTTAGAGTTAGAGAAGAACTGATTTACGTTTCCGTCAAAAGAAACTCCATTAGAGTAAAACTCCATAAGTTTTTCTTCGAATTCTCTACTCTTATATACGTTAGAAACCCCAAACTGAAGATTAGATTCCTTATCCTTAACTATCTTTAAAGGAACTATAACATTTACTTTAGTATCGTAATTCCACTCATTCATATTTCTGTAGAATTTACTAGGAACATTGATGTCAGCATCATATAAATCAAAACCACTATACGTTTCAGGTTGTTTGATTAAGTACTCTAACACTGTAAGGTCAGGAGTATCCTGTGCAGCATAAGCAGCAGAAGCTATCCAGTTAATTCTGAAACCACTTTCTTCATTAAGTAAATGCTCTCCTTTTATCTGAGCAGCATTCAGGCTTCTTTCCAGATATCTAACAGAGAATTTCTTGCTGATGAAATCTGAATCGATATTAGGTACTATTCCTACTTGAGTTCTAGCAGAGTTAATTCCGTTCTGATTTCTAATTAAAGAAAGGCTAATGTTAGATCCTTTTTTAAGCTCAAGACTAACATTTCCTAAAAGTCCCCATAATACACTGTTATCTCCTCTTGAATCTTTGTATCGAGATTCTCTATTCAGTACATCCGTTTCGCTGGCGCTTCCGGTTAGTTTATATCTACCCGTTTGACCGTTTTCATAAAAAGTATTTTTATTACTGTATGTAACCGCTAGGTTAAACCCTAGGACTCTATCCTTTTTAAGCTCCAGTCTGTTTCCTACAGAGAATCCTAATTTGAAGTTTGGTAATGCAGTTCTTGATTCAGGAATCCATGATTTTGAGAACCTTTGAGTCTGGCGTTGCAATAGTTCTTGGTCTCCGTTCAGATCATCCTGAACTTCATTATTCTCTACACTTTCGGGAAGAGCTCTCATTCCATCATCAAAACCTAAAAAATCAGTTCCGCTAGAAGCTCCATTAATAAAGTTAGAATTTAGAGTAGCATTGGTGTTAAATCCAGTAGAGAAAGAAACATTATACTGAAGACTGTCTGGAAAATCCTTGGTCTGAATATCTACCAAACCTCCAGTAAAGTTTCCAGGTAGATTAGGAGTAAATGTCTTTCTAATAGTTACGTTTTGAACCAAGCTAGAAGGAAACAAATCCAGTTGAACAGAATTTCTGTTAGGGTCTAAACCAGGAATCTGACCACCATTAAGTAGAGTAAGGCTATACCTATCAGATAATCCTCTTACATAAACATACTTCCCACCTTCTACAGAAATTCCAGCGGCTTTAGATGTCATGGCAGCTACATTAGAAGCTCCCAGGGCTTTAGCCGTTTCACTAGAAACACCATCTATAACTCCACCGTCATTTAGTTTCATTCTGTCTATAGCGTTATCACTTTTGTTATTGAACCTAGCCTCTATCTGAGCTCCTTGGTTAATAATAACACCATCTTCAGAGATGCTAAAATCTAAGGTTAGTTCATCACCAGCTTCAACTAATACAGACTGTTCTAAATCTGAATATGAAATAACGGAGCAAATGAGAGTGTACGTCCCTGGTTCTACTTCTAAGGAAAACACACCGTCAAAATTGGCAGAAGTACCCATTTCAGATCCTTTTACCCAAATATTAGCCATTGGAATTTCTTCACCAGTAGCTTTGTCGGTAACCGTGCCTGAAATAGTTCCTGTTTGTGCTGTAGCTGCTATAGCCATGCTGATGGCTGCGAATGCTAAAAATAATCTATACATTACTCTTAATTTTTTTGCAAAATTAGGAGTAGTGTGCACGAATAGCCCCGTGTGAACGGTTATGCTAGTTTTATAATTGTGTTAAGCCAATGTTACTTAAAAACGGAAACGTCTATGAGTCGGTGGAATGCCAGAAAAACGTTGTTAAGGGAATGTTATGTAATCCTAATGAACAGGATTACTTAAAACGATACAATTAGGATAACGTCTATTAATATTTACAACTCTTTAGAATCCTTCACCTGATAAGCTCCACCAGCTAAACTTTCTACTTTCTCTACCATTTTTTCAGAAGAGATCTTTTCAGAGTCGAAAAAGACAGTAACCACATCTACAGTATTCTCAGAATTGAAATTTAGATCTGTAGTAGCTACACCATCTAATTTCTCTAAACCTGATTGTATAGCTCCACCGCACATTTTTTCACAAGACATCCCTTCTATATGAAGTTCTACTTGATCCAAATTACTAGTGTCTATGTTTTTAGATTCAGAAGAATTGTTACAAGAAACTAGCGCTAAACCAAAAACAAAAAGAGGAATTAAAAATTTCATATCAATGAATTAAATGAGCTGTAAAATTAGGCATTTACTACATAAAGATTCGTTTCTTGCACCACTCAAATTATAACAAAGCAGTGTCTTCAGAATTAAGAAATATTTTTACCCTATCCATCCTCGCATTAATCTGGGGAAGCTCATTTATCCTGATGAATAGAGTCCTTTTTGATTCTAATGGAGAAGCGCTTTATTCTCCCTTGGCTCTTGGGAGTTTACGATTAGTGTTAGCAGGTTTGGTATTGCTTCCTGTAGCCATAAAGAATTTTTCTAAATTGAAGTCAAAACATTTTTGGCCCATAGTTATAGTTGGGATTTTCGGGAACGGAATTCCTGCATTTCTTTTCGCTATTTCACTGTCAGAGTTGGATAGCGGATTAGCAGGAATCTTAAATTCATTAGTTCCTCTGTTCACGGTAATAACAGGAGTACTTCTGTTTAAACTAAAATTGAATAAGCTGGCTTTTTTAGGAGTGATAGTAGGTTTTTTGGGAGCAGTAGGTTTAGTGCTTATGAAGAGTGGAACCGGAAACGGAGGTGATAATTATTTGTTCTATGCCTTTCTAATCGTTTTGGCTACTATTTGTTATTCCTTAAGCGTAAACACCATACAGCACAAGCTATCCGGTTTTGAAGCTATTACTTTAACTTCGTTAGGTCTTTTTTTAGCCGCCATACCAGGGGCAGTGGTGTTGTGCTTTACAGATTTTAAAGAGGTTTTGGTTTCCCATCCTGAAGGGCTACATGGTTTGGGGTATTGTTTTGTGCTAAGCGCTCTTGGGACAGCTTTCGCGCTGGTACTGTTTAATAGGTTGGTTCAGGAAAGTTCAGCTGTTTTCGCCAGTATGGTTACTTACTTAATTCCTATTGTAGCAGTACTTTGGGGGATGAGGTTTGGAGAGAAATACACGCTTACTCAGTTGTTATTTGGTATAGTCATATTACTCGGAGTTTATATAGTTACTGTCTCTTATACACATCTCCGAGCCCACGAGACCTCTCTACATCTC
>CAJXOV010000256.1 GCA_913057815.1 uncultured Flavobacteriales bacterium | reverse complement strand
CTTCTAATACCATCGAAGTCATTAAGGATCCAGATTTAACATGGATAATTATGGAAGAGTCATCTATAGTGAGTTTACCCTTTCTATTCCCGTTTTTCTCCTTGAGATTATATGTATGCAATTCAGGATGTAGAAGTTGTAATTCTTTAGATAAAGCTTGATTTTCTGAAAGAATAAAAGTGAAGGTTTCGCCTTCTATTTCTATGGGTAATTCCGAAATAGCTTGTCCTTTTCTTAAAAGTTCCAGTTGTTCGATAGTGCTTTGACCATAGGTCATGAAGGAGAGTAATACTAATATTACTAGAGAGCTAAATGATTTCATTGCGGTTTTATAGGTAGCTCTAAGATAATAGAACTATTTGGATAAAGCATCAGCTACAGTGAAAAAGCTTCCCGTAACTAGTGTTAAGTCATTCTTTTGTGATTCTTTTTTGGCTGCTAACAAGGCCTCTTTTACTGATGAATGTGATGAGAATGTAAAACCAAATGGCTCTGCATTCTGGATTAGATCAGTTATCTTCATGGCTCTAGGAACGGATGATTCACAGAAATAATAAATGGCATCTTTTGGAAGGAGGCTAAAAACCTCACTTACATTTTTATCTGAGACCATACTCCAGACAATGCGCAGTTGAGAATAATTTTCATTTTTCAGCTCAGTTAGTAGCACCTTTATTCCAGCAGCATTATGTCCTCCATCGGCTATTATTTTTGGATTTTCTGACAGAAGTTCATACCTGCCTCTTAGGCCAGTGTTTGATGTTACATTGGCCAATCCAGCCTTAATATGTGGCTCTTGGATGTGAAACCTTTTCTGAGATTGAATGATTTCAATAGTCTTTAGAACAGTTTGAATATTTTCTTTTTGATAATCTCCTTTTAAGTCGGATATATAAGTAGGCGTTGTAATGACTGCTTTGTGAATAGAAGTGTTCTTTTGCGTTGCAACGCGTTTTATCACCTCAACAGCTTCTTCTAACATCTTACCACAAATTACAGGAGTGTTTTCCTTTATAATCCCTGCTTTTTCTGATGCTATTTGAGGAATGGTAGTTCCTAAAAACTGAGTGTGATCTAGTCCGATATTGGTGATGACTGAGGCTTCTGGCTTAACTATGTTCGTGCTATCCAATCTTCCTCCCATGCCGGTTTCTATAATGGCAATATCCACCTTTTCAGTTCTGAAATAGTCAAAAGCCATGAGCACAGTCATCTCAAAAAAGGATGGCTGAATCTCAGTCCATTGTGGAGAGTAGGTACTATAAAAGTTCACCACGCTTTGTTTGGGAATCATCTTCCCGTTAATTTTTATTCTTTCTCTAAAATCTACTAAATGAGGAGAGGTGTATAAGCCGACTTTATAACCGGCTTCCATGAAGATAGAAGTTAGCATGTGAGCTGTTGAGCCTTTCCCATTGGTTCCAGCTATATGAATGCTTTTAAAAGAATGTTGAGGATTCTTGGTGAGATCGGCTAATGCCCAAGTGTTGGATAGGTCGGCTTTGTACGCTGCAGCGCCTACTCTCTGATACATGGGTAGGCTAGTAAACATACTCTGAAGAATGTCTTCGTAGTCCAATTAGTTGACTTTGAACGTAAATGTTACAGTTCCTCTCTGCTGAATATTAGCAGCCTGATCATTGTTGAAGGTGGCTGTTTTAGCCATTTTTATGGCTAAATCCCATAATGATTTTTCGGTAGTATTAGATTTAATTTGGTCAACAGTAGCGTTAATTACTTTACCACTTCGGTTCACATCTATCTTTACAACTACTCTACCATTTTTGGTTGGTTTTCCACTGAACTTTGGCTCACCTGTCATTCCTCTTCCAGCTAGATTATAAGAATTACCACCATCACCAAAGACTCCTTTCCCGTCTATTTGTCCAGTTTGAGTTCCTACATTTCCTCCTGTATTATCATTTCCATCTCCTCCACTGTTCATAGCATTTAGAGCATCAGTCAATGCATTTGATGCGGTTTGTTGTGGTGTCTGAGTTTGGGTTTGAGTTTGAGGTTGTGTTTGAGTCTGAGTTTGTGTCTGAGCTGGCTGGGTACTCGTAGATGGAGTTTCTACCACATTGGCAGCTACTTCAGCGGTATTATCTACCACTGCTTCTTCGGGTGTTTCTTCAGCTACTGCTGAACTAGCTTGAGTAGGAGCTCCTTCATTATTTCCACTTCCTGTGTCAGAGTAACCAAAATCTTTAAGAGAAAGCTCAGCATAAGTTTCTGCAGGAGGTGGATCAGGTAAATCAAAACTCATAAAGAAAAATATGAGCAGGAAAATAACTGCATGAACCACTATAGTGATGATGCCTGATGTTCTAGAATCTTCTTTTTTTCCTGCGTAAATCATATTACTTCGCGTTTTTAGTTTGGACCATAATTTTCCATTCGTTGACTTTCGCCATTCCTACTATACCAATAGTCGCGCCAGTAGGAGCCATTTCATCGGCTTTTAGAATAATCATTTTCTTATCTGGTTCTTTATCAGCTAAAAGTGCCTGAAGTTTTACCTCGAGTTCTTCTCGTGCTACTGGTTCGTTTCCAATGAAGAAATTACTTTCTGGATCTATTCCTACTGTAATTTGACTGGCACCACCAACGCTTCCTTGTGCTTTGGGTAAGTTTACATTAAGTCCTGTACTTACCTGGGTAGCTAGTAGAATAAAGAATATAAGCATGAGGAAAACAAGGTCAGTCATGGAAGACATCCCCGGATTCACATCTACGTTATTTTGTCTTTTAAAATCCATGTGTGGGTTATTTACCTGGTTCTTCCAAGAAGTCAAGGAATTCGATACTTCCTGCTTCCATTTTATTAATCACTTTACTCACTCTAGCTACTAAGGAATTATAGGCCACATATGCTATAATACCTACTATCAAACCAGCAATCGTAGTAATCATGGCAAATTTCATTCCTCCTGCTAAATCATCTATCTCTACTACACCTTTAGTCTGCATGTTGTAAAATACCTGAACCATTCCTATTACTGTCCCTAAGAATCCTATCATAGGCGCTGCACCTGCTATTGTTGCAAGTGCCGTAAGGTTTTTCTCAAGGCTATAAATCTCAAGTTTTCCTGCATTTTCAATAGCAGGAGTAATAAGCTCAGGTTTTCCTATTCTAGAGAGTCCTTTATCTAACATTCTAGCTACTGGAGAATCTGTTGTAGAACATAAATTTCTAGCTGATTCAATTTTACCATCATGCACATAATCTTTGATTTTAGGCATGAAGTTTTTCTCTTCTTTTAATGCTCTAGAAATAGCCATGCTTCTCTCAAAAAAGATATAAACGGCCAGAATACTTAGGATTAAAAGAGGTCCCATGATGTACCAACTCTCTAACATAACATCAATGATGCCTTCTGTTTTTACAGCTTCTTCTGCCACCTCAGTAGCAGTGTTAGTAGTTTCGTCTCCAATGGTAACTCCGCCATTTTGTAGATAGAATAGGGGATTCATGCAGTTATTTTTTTATATGCGTACTATAATTATTAAAATAAATTAGCGGAAACACTTTCCGAATAAGCAGGTTTACATCTGATTTAACTTCAGATATAATGCTTAACGGTGAAAGTAGGTGGAAAATTATTCAGCATAGGTTAGCACTGTCAGAATTTTCCATTCTGAATAGTTGATATCCTCAGCTTAATATTTAGAGTCTGATTACAGGAAAAGCATTACTCCCATTAGTCCTAAAGCTCCCAGAACTATAGTATAAGGAATGGCCATTATAACCATTTTACCGTAGCTTAAATTAATAAGTGGAGCCAAAGCTGAAGTCAGTAAGAATAAGAATGCCGCTTGTCCATTCGGAGTGGCTACACTCGGAAGATTAGTGCCAGTGTTAATAGCTACTGCTAGTTTCTCAAACTGTGCTCTGTCTATTAAACCATCAGTAAAGGCTTTTTCAACTTCGTTAATATATACTGTAGCTACAAATACATTATCTGAAATCATGGATAAGATACCATTAGCCAAATAGAATATAGCCGGCTGGCTAGCTGGGTCTTGATCCAAGGCCCAGTGAATGATAGGAGCAAACAAATGCTGATCATGTATCATAGCCACAATTACAAAGAAGACAACTAATAACCCAGTAAACGGAAGTGCTTCTTCAAATGCAGGTCCTATTTGATGCTCATCAGTAATTCCCATAAATGCAGTTTGAACCACTATTAATCCTAACCCAATAAACCCAACTGGAGCTATGTGAAGTGCTAATCCTGCTATCAAAAGAATAGCAGAAATACCTTGAATCCAAAGTCCATATTTCTGCCCTGCTGTTCTTTTTCTGTCTTCTTCTTCCGTGTAGTTTTCAATAATAGTTCTAGCTACTTCTGGAAGCTTAGCCCCGAATCCAAAAGTTCCTGTAGCCTCTAAAATAACAGTCGTAAGAAGACCTCCTACAAGAACAGGCAAAGTCACAGGAGCCATGATGGTAAAGAATTCTACAAAATCCCATCCCATTTTTTCACCTATGAGAAGGTTTTGAGGTTCACCTACTATAGTACAAACTCCACCCAGTGCAGTTCCCACTACTCCATGCATGATTAGACTTCGTAGGAAGCTTTTAAAC
>CAJXOV010000255.1 GCA_913057815.1 uncultured Flavobacteriales bacterium | reverse complement strand
GAGATGTAGAGAGGTCTCGTGGGCTCGGAGATGTGTATAAGAGACAGATGATAAACATAAATACTATTCCGCTGGCTCCAATTATTCCTGTAGAAAAAAGGAGAGCATTGATTAGTCCTGTACTAACAGCTGTAATAACAGTCATCCAAAACAGTGGTTTTGAACCATACTTCTCTTCGAGAATAGGCCCGAGAATGATAAGAAAAAGAAGATTCGAAAAAAGATGCTCGTAACTTCCATGGCAGACTACATAAGTAATTAGTCTGTAATAATCTATAAATCGAATAGTAGTAGGTAACCCTAGAAATTGGTTTACATCTCCACCCGAGAAAACATTTAGATTTAAAAGGACAACACAGACTAAGCAAAAAGTTAGAGTGAACTTAGCGTTGTATGTAATTCTCCAGCCTTTAGATGTATTATTCGATTTCCGTTCTCCCATGAATTTTGTCATAATTCACTCTTCTGTCTATCATTTGTAGAAGAATTAGAAATAATCCAGCCTTAATACAGAAACTAGGGAATAAAGACTTCAACTCTGGTAATAGTTTAAAATCAGATCCTGGAATCTGGGATATATGCCAAAATCCTAATCCTAATATGATGATGTGGGCTAGAACAAACAAACCTAAAGACTTTATGATTTGGATGGATTCTAATTTTTCTGCTAGGAAACCTAATAAAAAAGCGGCCATAACGTAGCCATACAGGTAACCGGTAGCCTGTGAGTGACCTTGAGAAAAGGTTGGTATGAAATAATGAATGCCTCCTTGATGTCCAGCAAATACTGGGAGGCCAATAGCACCTAAAATCACATATATAAGAGCAGCTAATCCACCAATTCTCCAACCAAAAACAGCAGGAATTATACAAATCATGAGTGAGCCAAACATAACTTTTACAGTCTCACTTACTTCCCACGTGAATGGAGCTATAATGCAGATAGATAGAACTCCAATACATAACTTGATTAAGAAATCAAGTTTAGAATTCTTAGAAAATACAATGGATTTATAAAACATAAAATTAGTCTTCGATTCGATCGTATTTATAAATGAACTGAGTTCCGTCCTCTAAATCCACAGAGTTATTTGAAGGGTTAACATCTGCTAGCCTAGATGAATTGTCAATTTCTATTTTGGCTATATCAGAAACAGGAATATCTAATGAAAGAGAATATACAGGATCAGTCCACGCCCAATCTCTATCAACTGTCCAAGAATCATATCCTTCCTCCGGTGATTTTTCTCCTCTCATAATCACCATTGGAATATTATGCATGTGCACAGTTCCATCTTTTTTAGTGATGACCACATCAAGTGGCATTGGCATAAGATCAAAACGCTCTATACTCAATGTAGTAGAGTTTCCCGATCCTTTAATTTCGCTTATACCGTAATCGATTTTTCTAGTAGAATTTACAAAGTGCTGTAAATACCAGTCTAATTCCATATTAGAATTTTTCTCAAAAATTCTAATAAAATCATTTGGGTTAGGGTGATGAAAAGCCCATGTATTAAAGTATTCAATCATTCCAGCTCTGAAATTTTCTTCACCTACTATATAGCTAAGTTGATTTAGGAAAACAGAACCTTTGCTATAGGCAGCAGAGCCATAAGCATAATTTGTAGCATAGTGATCCGCATGTGTACTCATAGGCTCTTCAGCTCCAGAATTAGCCAATCGGATATAACCTTGAAGAGAACGGAAATTGTTTGGTGTTCCATCATCTCCGAACAGATGAGTCATGCATTCTCCTGAAGCGAATGTCGTGAATCCTTCGTCCATCCATTCGTAAAGACTTTCATTAGTAGCCAATAAACCTTGAAACCAACTATGAGCCATTTCATGTGCAGTTACACCTACTAAACTCCCTAAACTTCTTTTTCCAGTTATAAGTGTAATCATTGGGTATTCCATTCCACCATCTCCACCTTGAATAATGGTGTATTGAGGATAAGGATACTCACCATAATTTTCAGAGAAAAACTCCATAGCTTTTACACTATATTCTTTAAGCTCATTCCAGTTTTCATTAATTTCTTCATCATCTTGGTGAATGAAATGTATCAACGGTCCGTTTTCCACTTGAGCAGTCTCATGAACAAAATCTGCATCAGCAGCCCAAGCAAAATCTATAACGTTTTCGGCTTTAAACTTCCAAGTTAGTTTAGAGTCTTTTGGATGGTCTTTGTCTTGAAGTGTATATCCATGTCCGATATCATTTGGGTTTTGTAACACACCTGTAGCACCTATTACAAATTCAGAATCTATAGTGATGTTTACCATATAATCTCCCCATACACCATGAAATTCTCTTCCTACATAAGGTACAGCATGCCATCCCATGCAGTCATATTCGCACATTTTAGGGAACCATTGAGTCATACTATATC
This sequence comes from uncultured Flavobacteriales bacterium, assembly GCA_913057815.1. GTDB lineage: Bacteria > Bacteroidota > Bacteroidia > Flavobacteriales_D > Sanyastnellaceae > ASP10-05a. The sequence continues at coordinate 2,209 of CAJXOV010000255.1, read as the reverse complement.
TAACACCTTCAGTGTTTTGCCTTCCTGATCTTCTTATTTGAAGAGGAACTTGAGCATCGAAAACCATTTCGAATGTCGCCTTCTTTCCAGACTTTAAAGTCTTAGGTAAGTTCACTTCCAGAATAGTTCCTACTACTTTAAAGTCTACATCTGCACCATCCATTTTTAATGAAGTAATGTTTTGATACCCTTGTTGAGATTCCTCAAGCTGAGAAATTCTATCACCTACTCGAGAATCAGGATCCTCTATAGTTCTAGATCTAACATCCATCATACTTCCTGGCTGAAAAGCATTAAAAAACAAATAGTAAAATACTTGGTCTAAATCATCAGGCGAATTGTTAGAATAAACAAGTTCTTGAGTTCCGGTGAATTTATGAGTCTCTACATCCATATCTATATCCATTTCGCATGACATAGCCTGCTGCCAACGAGTAACTTGTGCGTTAGTCACAACAGAAGAAAATAGAATTAAAGAGAGTGCTATAAGTTTAAGTTTCATTTCAAATTAAATTGGAACCCAAATGTAATGAACTACTCAGGTTTATATAGTGGTGTGTTGTTGATAATAGTTAAATCATAAAGAATAATTTTCCATACTATTCCGCTCATAAATCAGTTGGTTAAACATGAAGAAAATCTTACTTACACTTTTTTCAGTTTTATGCGTTGCAATAGTTGTTGGGAGTTTAACCAATCAAATCAACTTGACTGAACCCCATGAGGTTTTTTTCTACTTAAATCAGGAGTATAATGCTGAAGGATTTGATTTTCCTGTGGGTTCACCCAATGCCATTGGGTATTACAATGCTCAAAAATTCGGTAAAAACAACCATTTGGGAGATGATTGGAATGGAACTGGTGGCGGAAATACTGATTTAGGAGATGATGTGTTTTCTGTGGCCAATGGGTATGTCTCAGAAGTATATGACGCAGGAGGAGGATGGGGAAATATTGTAAGAATAATTCATAAAACTGGACAGGATAACTATGTAGAAAGTTTATACGCCCATTTAGAAACTATGAATGTGAAAGTAGGAGAGGGAATTAAAAAAGGAGCACTTCTCGGAGCCATAGGAAATGCTGGAGGCATTTATTGGGCCCATCTTCATTTAGAAATAAGAAATGAAATAGGGTTAGAGCTAGGTGGAGGGTATTCGTCCAATAAAGAAGGTTATTTAGACCCCACTAAATTTATAGAAGGAAACAGAAAAGTGATGTGGAAAAAAGTGCGTTCTAACTAAATGTTTACCGTAAATAGACAGCTTCTGGCTTAGAGAAATCTACAGAAACATGTTCCTTCATATTCGTGCTAAGCGTCATTCCTACTATATCAGCTCGAACAGGAAACTTTCTGTGAAATCTATCTACCAAAACTACCGTTTTCATACTTTTTAACGGGTAATCTAGTAAGAATTTAACCACGTGAATCAAAGTCCGGCCAGAGTTTAAAACATCATCTACCACTATTACAGCCTTGTTTTTTAGATCGGCTACATCTCCAGAAAATATAATGGGATTGGTAGTCGGTTTGTCTTTATGGAGTTCTATACTATATAAAGTAGATTCAATTTCTGAAATTGAATCAATAAGCTTTTTCAATCTTTTGGCCATTATAAGCCCGCTGTCCTTAATACCTACTATGACCAGCTCTTTTTCTTGATAATGGTTTTCATAAATTTCATGAGCAATTCGCTGGATTTTTTGCTTGATCTGCTTTTCGGTAAGAACCAGTAATTTTTCGTCAGTCATGATTTATTTCTTTCTGAATTTAACGTAAAGTTCTTTTCCTGCTCTAGGTGGAATGGAAAACTCACAACGCTCCATTAATTCAATGTCAAATTTAGGGCTAAAAAGTTTTTTGTAAGATTCAATTGATCCTCCGAACGGTGGGCCTGTATCTAAAGCATGATCAAACATAACTCCTGTTAAAATTCCTTTTGGTTTCAGTAGAGAATGCATTTTAGAAATGTACTGTTCTCTCAGTTCAGGATTCAGCGCACAAAAGAATGTTTGTTCTAAGATAACATCATACTCTCCATTGTGTTCGAAAAAATCAACATGATGAATATTCTCTGGCTTAAGCTGAGGTACTCTCTTTTTTAAATTCTCTAAAGGAGGCGCTGAAAAATCTAATATGTGAATATTTTCTAGTTCTACAGATAATGCATACTCCTGTCTCTTATACACATCTCCGAGCCCACGAGAC
>CAJXOV010000254.1 GCA_913057815.1 uncultured Flavobacteriales bacterium | reverse complement strand
CTCTATTCGTCGGCAGCGTCAGATGTGTATAAGAGACAGCATAAAGTCACGCACAAGGGTGATCAATTTATTCTATACTTAGAAATGGAAAGAAGAAAAGTATATGTAACCAGAAGAGAGAGGTTTAATGCCGCTCATAAGCTCTGGAATGAAACATGGTCTAAGGACAAAAACCTAGAGATCTTTGGCAAGTGTGCGAACCCCAATTGGCATGGTCACAATTATGAGTTATTCATAACTGTCAAGGGCTATATCAATAATGAGACAGGTTACTTAATTGATTTAAAAGATTTGAGTAAACTCATTCAATTGAAAGTAACTGACAAATTGGATCATAAGAACCTCAATTTGGATGTTGATTTTTTAAAAGGAGGCATGACTTCAACAGAAATACTGGTTTTTAAAATATGGGATCAACTTTTTGAAGAAATAAAAGAAATGGGAGCTGAACTTCATAAAGTAATTCTCCATGAAACAGAAAATAACAGCGCAGAATATTACGGTGAATAAGATGAAAAAGTATAATAAAGTAGATGAGTATGACACTGAGCTAACGAAGAAATTAGCCGACAAATACAAAAATGTCATTCAAGAACTTGGTGAGGATATCCATAGAGAAGGACTACAAAAGACTCCCGAAAGAGCTTCTAAAGCTATGCAATTCCTGACACATGGATATGACTTAAATCCGGCAGAAATTTTACGTTCAGCCATGTTTGCTGAAGATTACAGCCAAATGGTCATAGTTAAAGACATAGAAATTTACTCTTTATGTGAGCACCATATTCTGCCATTTTTCGGAAAAGCTCACGTAGCATATATTCCTGATGGCCACATTGTAGGCCTTAGTAAAATCCCACGAATTTGTGATGCATTCTCTAGAAGATTACAAGTGCAAGAAAGATTGACAGTAGAAATAAGAGATTGCATCCAAGACACTTTAAATCCATGCGGAGTAGCGGTGGTAATAGAAGCTAGTCACATGTGTATGCAAATGAGAGGGGTTCAAAAACAAAATTCAGTAACTACTACAAGTGCATTTACTGGTGAGTTTCTAAAAGATAAAACAAGGGCTGAATTTTTAAATTTGATTAGATCTAATCTACACTAGGATCCTATTAATAATTGATCTCAATTTCAACAGTTTGAAAAGATTCAATAAACTCTCCACCCTGAAGGTTAGATGAACCTCCCCCTTTGGTTACTATATAATTGTAATCAAGCTGAGAATTACCTACTACCGCACAGGAGATAACGGTGTCGACATCCATTCCATCAAAATAACGGAAGTCATTGTTACAGCAAATACAATCAGGGAAATAAGCCGAGATATACCTGAAGGCAAGCTCATCTTGCTCATTTATTGGGCTAATATTCCGAAGGTTCAAATTCACAAATGCCATCGGATCTAAACTTTCAAGAACTTCTAAGCCAGACTTTGGATCGACAGACTCAGGGCTAAAGATAACCTCACCTGAAAAAAACAATTGTTTTTCAAAAGTTACTTTAATAGAATTAAAAGTTTGTTTCTCGATGTTGAATTCAAAATACCCATTCGAATCTGTAGAAACAGACTCTAGGGTTTGATAGCTATTATTGAATGTTCCAGCATCCAATATTTGAGCTGACAACACTAAATAAGCCCCGGAAATTGGATCATTTGATTGGGAATCAGAAAGAGTTCCGAAAATTTTATAATCTACAGAAACAGGTTTCTTACAATTTACACATACTAGAATAATGAATGAGAGAACTAGATAATTTAGCTTCGAATGCATTGCTTATTTACGGTAGAATTTTTCCGTATTATTATCGAAACTAATATAGTAATCATTCTTAGGGAGGTCTTTTAAATCTGCCTTAGCTCCAAAACCTCTTTTAACAATTTGTCCATAAACATTGTATAGTTCATAGTTCGTTTCTCTAGAGAAATCAATAGTTCGGCCCTTTTTATCGTAAGTCACAGAAATAGGAGTCATTGAACTAGAGTACTCAACAGAAGTAGAGCTCTTAACCTCTCCATTTCCATCTTTTTGAATAACTCTAAATTTATTATTTCCGGATACTTCAGCAGTTTGGTACGTATATGAGTTGGTTCCAGGTACTCCTTTCCCCATAACTTCTCCTACATTTACCCATTTGTTCCACTTGAATTGTTGAATTACAAAAGGAAGAGTTCCTGTTTCACCTGAAGTTTGCCATGTAAACATTCCCGAATCGGAAATTTTAATGTCCGTAACATTAAAAGTAGGTTGAGGTTCAAGTACACCTGAATTAATGACTTTAGGAAGACATCCTTCTTTATACTTTATAGTAATAACCACATCGTCTCCAAGGATTAAACCATAAATTCCTAAATCTACTTCGAAAGCTGGTGAATTCCATTCATCTGAAGAAACTTGACCATTTACTAATACTTCGAAAACACAGTAGCCCACTCCACTAGCAGAAACGCTATTCACAACGTATAAGTTCTTCCCTTGATACTTACCTTCAAGCACCATAGTTCCGGCATTCAAGCTAAAGCTAGCTAGAACCAATAAAATACAAACGATTAATACTCTCATTATCTTTTAAAAATTCCTCAAAAGAGAGCCCAAATATAACAGTTATGATTCGGCTTTGAAGTTAGTTTCTTAATTAATTTCTATCGACAAATCTACTAATTTCTCCTGTGAATCCTTCAATAGAATTGGGAAATATTCATTAAACCCCTTTTCTATCAATGAATAGTGTTTTTCAAGAGCAAGAATGGCACTTTCCATGCCAGAGTCCCTAGGTAGTATTCGAGTCATAGATTTGAATGTTAATTCCATTCCTTTCATTGTCCCATACTCTGATAACCACTGATGCTTAGACATGCTCTGATAAAGCTGATTAGACCTTTCAGAAAATGACTTAGTGTATTCCTCAAGACTATCATAAACCCCTTCTGAGTAAGCAACTAAATTTTCTTCACTGAATTTTTTCCAATGAATACTTAAAAAATGATCATAATAAATATCCAAGGCCACACCAGCATATTTATGAAAGTATTGATGAAGTGATTTCTTAATCTCTAAATTCACAACAGAAGTATCAGCATGATTATCTATAAAACGATGTAAGCTCACTCCAATGGCCACTTCGGGCGGCAAGTGACTATAGTCTCTTCCTTTAATTTCATCACCAAATAAGTTTCCCGCTTGTACGGCTCTATTCTCTCCAGACAATAATAAATGTGCTAAAAAATTCATTCATGCCAAATATAGGTTCAAATTATTCCGAGAATCGCACTATGTTAATCGATTGTTAACTATCAAAAGAACTGTATATAATCCCTTAAATTTGATGTAATGAGCCGAAAATCTATATACCTCATCGTGTTCTTAGCGACCATTTCTTTGATAGGAATCATAATTACACAAATATTTTGGGTAGATAAAGCATTTACTATAAAAGACAGAGAATTCAACGACCGAACGGTAATTGCCCTCACTTCAGTAGTAGAAAGAATTCAAGCACTTAATCTAGATTCATCAGATGTAGATGAACCTGTAGTTCAAGAAACCTCAAATTATTTCGTGGCCCATGTGAACGACACTCTCCATCCATACCTATTAGAATCACTTTTAAAAGAAGAATTTCAAGCCAGTTTGCTCAGGCAAAACTTCGAGTATGTAATTTATGATTGTTTCAATGATTCAATTGTCTTTGGAAGTAAAGTTAACCTTGAAGAGCCAGATAACATTGTGAAATCTGAAGTAGTAACTCCCCAAAAGAAACTAAATAGGGATGGACACTATTTTGGGGTATACTTTCCGGAAAAGCAAGGATATCTCCTGGATCAAATGGGAATTTGGATATTCAATAGCGTAATAATACTATTAGTTGTCTTATTTTTCTCTTATGCGATTATGGCCATTCTAAAACAAAAGAAATTATCAGAAATAAAGACTGATTTCATTAACAATATGACTCATGAACTAAAAACACCAATTAGCACTATCTCTATTAGCACTGGTGCTCTTCTCAATTTATCTGATAATCCTGCGATTACCAAGTATGTAAAAATCATTAACTCTGAGAACACTAGGTTAAAAAACCAGGTTGAAAGAGTCTTAGATATTGCAACGCTATCTCCTAATAAACTCAATTTAGATAAAGAACAAATTAGCCTTCATGAATTATTAAAAGAAGTAGGAGAAGCCTTCGAACTTAAACTTCAGCAGGTAGACGGGAAATTAACCCTTGACTTAAAAGCTACTAGAGATGATATTCTTACAGACAAACTTCATATGAGCAATGTATTTACAAACATGCTTGACAATGCTATGAAATATTGTAAAAATAAGCCCTCAATTTACTTAAGTACTTCCAACACCAATGACAAGATTTCTATAATAATTCAAGATAACGGAATAGGGATTGAAAAAAAACATCAAAGTATGATTTTCGAAAAGTTCTTTAGAGTACCTAAAGGTGATAGACATGATGTTAAAGGTTTTGGGCTCGGTCTTTTCTATGTGAAATCAGTCTTAGGCGCCTTAGGCGGAAGCATAAAACTTTTGAAATCAGAATCTTCTGGTAGTACTTTTAAAATAGATCTAAAACAAAATGGATAAAAAAAGAATATTATTAGTAG
>CAJXOV010000253.1 GCA_913057815.1 uncultured Flavobacteriales bacterium | reverse complement strand
GGGCTCGGAGATGTGTATAAGAGACAGGATCAAAGTCTTATTCTTAAGAGTAAAAACGAGGAGAGATTTATTGGACTTAAAGAAGTGAGAAAAATTAAGCTCACCTTAAGCGACATGCGTCTCTTAGGTGTTCAATATCATGAATATCAAGTAGAATTCATCAATGAAATGAAATCCACCGAAACTCAAAATTTCTATATCTCCACTTTAGATAAATATATGTGGGACTTTCAAGATTTATTGCGTCAAAACTATCCAGATGCAATAATAGAAAACCATGTAAACAGTAGGGAATAACAAAGAAACCCACAACCCTCTTTTCTGACCATATAAAACAAATCGTGACCAAAGGCCTGCTCAAAGAATGAGAAACTAGCATTAAACATGCTAGTGCTTTAATCCAACTTTCAAAACATTAAGACTAATAGTACATTTCCCTCCACCCACTTTTCAAAATAAAAGCGTGTTTAAAAGAGAAAAAAATCTTAAAATTACGTTATGAAATTAGCACTAAAAGCTATTCGCCTTTTACCGCATAGCAAGCTTCTTCTTTCTTCTATTTGCACACTTTTCATTTCCATCTCAGGAATGAGCCAAGACATTCTTCTTAATGAAGTTATGTCCTCCAACTCAACTATACTTTCACCAATTACTCAGGATAGTTATGATTGGATAGAACTACATAACACTTCCAACACAACTTTAAACTTAAATGGTTATTTTTTATCAGACGAGCTAGAAAACCCTTCGATGTGGGCTTTTCCTGCTGACTTAGATATCCCGGCCAACTCTTATTATACTATTTGGCTGAGCGGAGAATCTGAATTAACTACTGAAGACGAAGTGCATGCTAATTTCAAAATTAGCTCAGAAGGAGAATCCATTTATTTATTCGGCAGCGAATCCATATTAATAGACAACTCTCCTAATATAGAAATTCAAAATGACTTGACTATAGGCAGACTCCCTGGAAATAGTCAATGGTTCTATTTAGACACTCCTTCTCTAAATTCTGAAAACCTTGCGCAAAATGCTTTTTTAGAACAAGCCCAACTTCCAACTCCATCAGTTAATAGCGGATTATATGAATCACCAATCGCTTTAACTTTTGATTTTGAAAATTTTGCAGATACTATCAGATATACTTTAGATTTCACTGAACCTACCGGAAGCTCTCCTTACATAGCTGGTGAGTTATTTATAAGTGAAAACACTGCGATTAGAATAAAGGCATTTAGAGAAAACGCATTGCAAAGCAAATCACTTTCTCTATCATACATATTCACAGAGGACCTTTCATTGGATGTAATTAGTATAACTACTCCAATACAAAATCTATTTGGCAGCCAAGGGATTTATGACAACGAAACTAATGGAGCCGAAATAGAGGCTTCCTTAGAAATGTTTGAAAACGGCCAATCTGTGATTAGTCAAAATGTAGGCTTGAAAATTCATTCTCCTGATGAAAGAGAACAATTAGGATTTAGAATTTATGCCCGTCCAGAATATGGCGATAACAGTATAGATCATCTTCTATTTAGTCAAAAAGAGCTTTCTTCTTTTAAAACTCTAATCTTAAGAAATGGTGGTAATGACGGAGCAGAACTAGAGGAAACGCACTTCAGAGATGCCCTAGGGCATGAGTTATACCTCGAGTTGAACCCTGAAAATGGAATGGCGTGTTACAAACCTGTAAACGTTTATTTAAATGGAGAATACTGGGGCATATATAACTTAAGAGAGAGACAAGACGAACATTATTTAAAAGCCAATTACGACATCGATCCAGAGGATGTAGATTTTTTAGAATATGACTTCCATGAAGAGGATCATATGAAAACGATTTCAGGAAATTGGGATAATTGGGATGAACTACATTCATATGTTTTAGATAATGACCTGAGCATTCTCGAAAACTATCAGACTATTGAATCCTGGGTGGATTTAGACAACTTTATAGATTATCAACTATTTGAAATAGCTATAGGAAATCAAGATTGGTGTAACAACAACACAAAGTTTTGGCGTCCTGTGGATGGAGGAAAATGGAAATGGGTAATGTGGGATGTTGAATATGGGTTTGGAACTTATGGAAATGCACCTGTAGGCTCGCCTGAGTTCAACTTTTTTGAAATGGCTATTACTTGGGGAGGTTGGGAAAACGGAGATTACACCTGGCTATTCAGAAAATTATTAGATAACCCAGAATTTAGATCCAAATTCATTACTCGAACCCAAGACCTTCTAAACACTTCATTTCGTCCATCTCACTTAGAAGAAAACATCTTGGATAAAAAAGAAAGAATAGAGAATTCTATGCCCGCGCAACTGAACAAATGGGATGGTTCAATGGAGGAATGGGAAGCATCTATTGAAGAGTTTCTCTTTTATACTGATCAACGAAATTATTACTTATTAGAGAACATAGCTGAGAGGTTTGAATTCGATACGGCTACACATGAGATTGAAATAGACTTAAGTGAAGCAGAAGCTGGAACAATAGAGCTTAACACTATAGTATTAGACAATGAAACCATAGGTGCTGAAGAAGGCACTTTCCCATGGAATGGGATTTATTATGGCGTTCAACAAATCCAATTAACAGCACTGGAAAATCCTGGTTACACTTTTTCTCACTGGGAAGGAGATTTGTTTTCTGAGGATGCAGCTATCACCATCTATTTGGTTGACGATATTAGCATTACTGCTGTTTATGATTTCGATGGAGACCCTATTCCAGATTATTCCGCGCTGGTGATTAATGAATTAATGTCTTCGAATCAAACGGTTTATGAAGACGAGTTTGGAGAATTCGAAGACTGGATAGAATTATATAACTCTGGAAGTGAATCCATAGACCTTTCTGGGTTATACCTCAGCGATAATGCGGACAACCTCACGAAGTTTCAAATACCCAACTCACCGTCCGAGATGACTTTGGCGCCTAATGACCATATCGTTTTTTACGCTGATGACAATATTGAGCAGGGAAATCTTCATGCAAATTTCAAATTAGATAACAATGGAGAAGAAGTACTACTCTCCTACTTAGACTTGAGTTTGGAGGCAGCAATTATTGATCAAAAAGAATTTGAGGCCATTCCTTTAAATTCTTCTTTTGGTAGAACTTCTGATGCCAATGAAGAGTGGATCACTTTTGAAGTGTCGACACCCAACGCGACTAACGAAATTTTAATCAATATAGATTCGGAACCTCTAGAACCTTTAAAGGATCTGAATATCATCGTTTACCCAAACCCTTCAGCTAGTAAAGTGAATTTTCACACAGAAGGTTTAAATGACTCAAAAATCTCTCAAATCAGGTTCTTATCTATGGAAGGAAAAGAGAGTTTAGCTATAGAAAACCCAAATCAACTCACTGGAATAGATATCTCTCATCTTCCTTCTGGAGTCTATTTTATAGAGCTGACAATAGATGAAATGGATTCTAAATCCAGAATAAAGTTCATCAAGCTCTAAGTTGCAGTGTCACTTTTCGGTTAAGACTTTTCCCACATTGTCAATTGACAATCAAACTAGTAATAGAAAACAGCCTTTATAGTTGTACGAATTCAATCCAGAATTAAACATTTACAATTAAGAACTATTAGAATCAAGAATTAATCCTTCATCATTAAACATTAATAATTAAAAAAAATCACCCTACCTTAATCAACCTCAGCGCATCTAACCGAACTTGAGCATTGTTCATTATCTCCTCTAGGCCGTCCATTTCAGCTTTGGCTAGTTCTAATTCTTCAGGTCTAATGTTTGAGTTTTTCTTGCTAAGAGAGTTGAGTCTATTGATCTCATATCCGAGTTGAGATTTCATTATTTTCACGCTATCCGTAATTGTTTCTTGCGCTTTTCTTTCAGCATACGATGTAGCTTCGCTCATCATTTTGGGAAACATAAGCTCTTCAAAAGATTCATTCTCCAATATCTCATCATGGTCACCTCCTACTAGATTCTGCTCTAAATCGGCAGAAGGGTACGACTTGGTCACTCGCCTACCTGTATGATCAGTCACTAATCGAATGGGAGTACTTGGTAAAAATCTATCTACATTTAAGCTCTTTCCTCCTATGGTTTCTACCACAAACATGAATTCTAGTAGGATAGCCGATTTCTCATCAGACCTCAATACTCCATAACTCACAGCTCCTTTTCCAGAACTCAATATCATATCTATGGTGCCCGTAACTATAGGATGATCCCAGCTTAGAAAGCTAAAATCTTCTCTACTCAATGCTTTTTTCCTATCGAAAGTCACGCTAATTCCTCCATCTGGAATAGCTGAGAATAGTTCTGAGTTTTCATGACGAGTTCTTAGGAAGTATGACCGCGGAGCCAAGTATTCCATATCCACTCTAAAATGCTCAAATATCATCTTTAAAAACTCCTCCAGACTTTCATCGGTATCCAACTCCCTCACTAAATCCAGGAGCTCCTCAGCTTCTCCTTCTCTGAATGAATTCTTTTCTAGCAGTCGGTCTTTGCCATTTGACAGCATTTCTACTAATTCGCTTTTGTATACTGAGGTTTTCTTTATAAGCGTTGCAATGCCTTTCTTAGCATCTGTCTCTTATACACATCTCCGAGCCCACGAGACCTCTCTACATCTC
>CAJXOV010000252.1 GCA_913057815.1 uncultured Flavobacteriales bacterium | reverse complement strand
ATTCTAATCATCCCTCATTCTTTTGACAATTCTCAAGCCAAACTTTTCTTTCTAGCCAAATAGATTACAGCTAGCAAACTCACGAATGCTGCTATCCAATAGGACATATAAATTTTCGAAATGTCACCGCTAAAAATTAATCCACTGACAAAAGCCCCAAGAAAAATCCCTAATTCTAATCCTATTAACATAGTAGATAAGGCTAGCGCAATTCTTCCTTTTTCAGCTAAATCAGCAGTCCAGGCAAAAATAGTTGGCCGAGTGATTCCTATGCTTAATCCGTAGAGAATACCTCCTAAGGTAATCATACCAAAAGAATCACTAACAGCCATAACTATTAACGAGAAAACACTTAGCGTTATTCCTACTTGTAAAAGTTTCACCTTATTTACTCTATCAGCTGCTTTACCTGAAAAGAATCTCGATATTATAGATGTCAATACAATTATCAAAAGGAATCCTCCTTTATACGAATAACCCAGACTAGCTACAAAATCGGGTGAAACAGCTAGTATAGTACCAAAACTATATGTCTCCAATGTGATAGCAATTAACGCAGGGTAAGCGCTCTTAGCTACTAGCTTTCCCTCGCTCAATTTTAAAAAACTCCATTTGAATTTTTCAGGCTTCGCTAATGATTCTGGAAGCTGGTACGTCAACAGTAAAGCTATAACTCCAAAAATACTGGCAACTATAAACATAAGTTCAAATGAATATTCTTCTTTTATTACACTCCCTACCCAAGGACCGATAGCACTCCCGGTACTTCCAGCTATCCCTAAAAACCCTAAGGCCTCTCCCCTTCTATTGGTTGGGATAATATCACTTAAATATGCTGTAGTTCCTACAGGGCGCCAACCTGTACTCAATCCATGAAAAAACCTCAGAATAAGTAGTAATCCCATGGTAGTTGTGAAGATGTACAAACACCCACTAATAGCTGTAACAATAGTTCCAATAATCATAACTGGAACCCTCCCTATTCTATCAGCCATTCTTCCACTAAAAAAACGGCTCAACAATGCTCCAGCTGTGAACATAGCTATAACAACTCCAATCCAACTTTTATCTGAAAAAAGCTCAATATAATCGGTTAGCTCAGCTAGAGGAGTAGTAAAACTCATCATAAAAAATATAGAGCTGAAAAAAAGAAGATTGAATCGTTTGTTCTTAAAAAAACTATCCTTCATATCAAGCGAATTTACTTCACCGAATGTTCAAACTTAGATTCCAATTCAAAACTTGTTAACCTAAATTTCAAATCTTAAAGACAAAGAGATTAAAACCATAATTTAGCCTTAAATACTGAGTAAAATGGAATATAGAAGGTTAGGAAAGTCTGGTTTAAAGTTGAGCGAATTATCATTCGGTTCTTGGATCACCTTTGGGAACCAAATAGAAGATGGCATGTCTGAAAGACTGATGGATATTGCTTACGATGCAGGAGTGAACTTTTTTGACAATGCTGAAATTTACGCTGATGGGAAATCAGAAGAGGTCATGGGAGAAATCCTATCTAAAAAGAACTGGAGAAGAGATTCTTACGTCATTTCTTCAAAAGTGTTTTTTGGAAATGGAGGCAAGCATCCTACCCAAAGAGGACTAAGCAGAAAACACATAGTAGAGGCTTGTGAACAAGCATTAACTCGATTAAAAGTCGATTATTTAGATTTATTTTATTGTCACAGGCCTGACAAGGAAACTCCTATAGCGGAAACCGTTTGGAGCATGCATAACTTAATTCAACAAGGGAAAATTCTTTATTGGGGAACCAGCGAATGGAGCGCTCAAGAAATAATGGAGGCTCACATGGTAGCGGAAAAGTATGGCCTTATAGGTCCTACAATGGAACAGCCTCAATACAACATGCTAGTAAGAAGAAAAGTAGAGGTAGAATACAGCCAAATTTATAAAACAGTTGGATTAGGAACTACTATTTGGAGTCCATTAGCTAGTGGTTTTTTAACAGGAAAGTATTTAGGAAAGCATGCTGATGACTTTAGATTAAAACGAGATGAGTTAGGCTGGCTAGCTGAGATACTTTTAGTTGAGGAAAACTTTGAAAAGATCAAAGAACTAAACAATCTTGCAGAAGAGTTAAGCATGAGCTTACCTCAATTAGGCGTACTCTGGTGCTTAAATAATGAAAATGTGAGTTCAGTGATCTTAGGTGCATCTAAAGAATACCAGCTTATTGAAAATCTAAAAGCACTGGAATTTAAAGATAGAGTTACCCCTGAAGTATTAGATAGAATTGAAAGCATTTTAAAGAACAAACCTACTCATCCTCAATTTTAATTCAAGTGAGAATAGACGTATTAACGATACTACCAAGATTATTAGAGGGTCCTTTTAATGATTCTATATTGCAACGCGCAAAAGAAAAAGGGCTGTGCGAAATTCATGTTCATGACATAAGAAGCTTCTCTACAGACAAACATCGAAAAGTTGACGACTACTCGTTCGGTGGATCAGCTGGAATGGTCATGACCATTCAACCTATTTTAGACTGCATCAACTCTTTAAAAGCTGAAAGAGAGTATGACGAAATTATTTACATGACTCCCGATGGAGAACAGCTCAAGCAAGGCAGGTCGAATCAACTTTCGTTAAAGAAAAATCTTATTATTATCTGTGGCCACTACAAAGGCATAGACCATAGGTTAAGAGAAAATGTGGTTACTCTTGAAATTTCAATTGGTGATTACGTACTTTCTGGTGGAGAATTAGCGGCAGCAGTTTTAACAGATTCAATTATACGAGTTCTGCCAGGTGTTCTTAATAATGAAACTAGTGCTCTTACCGACTCCTTTCAAGACAATCTGCTAGCTCCTCCAGTATACACAAGACCTGCAGAATATAATGGATGGGTTGTTCCCGAAATTTTGAGAAGTGGTGATTTCAATAAGATTCAAGAATGGCAAGAGAAAACTGCCCTAGAAAGAACAAGAAAATTACGCCCTGATTTACTCGAAGGGGAAGAATAATATTCGCTGAAATAGAATCAGTTAAAACAAATTTCATAAATTTATAGGCAACACGTGCAACCGATGAATTCATCAGATGTACCTATAGATGTGAAACTCAAACTCTAAAATGAGCGCTGATCTAATTCTTTATAAGTTCAAACAAGGCAATAACATTGCCTTTCAAAAGCTATACGAGCAGTATAGCTCTGCGCTTATGGGTGTTTGTCTTAGATTTTCTAGAGATCGAGCTCATGCTGAAGACATGCTCCAAGAAGGTTTTATTAAAATCTATAAGGCACGAAAAACATTTGATTTAGAAAGTGGATTTTCCTTTTATACCTGGGCAAAAAGGATAATGATCAATAATGCAATTAATTATTGTAAGAGAAACTATCGTTATGTGTTTTCGGATACCCAATTAGAATTAGTAGATCCTGACAGTGAACTACATGTTTCGGAAGGTTATAAATCAGAACTAGCTCTTACTGAAGCCAAGCTGCTAAAAATGATTCAAGAACTCCCTGATGGTTACAGGACAATATTTAATCTATATGTTTTTGAAAATCTAACACATTTAGAAATTTCGGAATACTTAGGAATCTCAGTTAATACCTCGAAGAGTCAACTTTCGAGAGCAAGAAAAATATTACAAAAAAGAATTGAACCTCTCCCAGCAAAAGAAGAAAATAAAAAAGTTAATGTATCCTAGTGATGAATGAAAAGATAGACGACATATTTAAAAAGCATCTAGGAGAATTTCAGGTTCCTCCTTCTCCTCACATTAAGGCTAATTTAGCTAAACAAGTGAGTACTTTAATATTCAAGAAAACAATGATATCTGTGGCTATCATTACTACTTCTGTGAGTGTTTTGTCTATTACTGGAACTATTTTGTTTAATGGACTAAATAAAACTGTAGAAGTCGAAAACGAGATTCCGCATCATCAGAGTTATCAAGCTTTGGCTTTAAACAAAGCTCCAAATAAGAATATTCACAGAACTCCTAATGTTGAAAATGATATTCATGGAAGCGATCAAGAGAGTGAGTGTGACGAACAAAACTCGTGGCAATTTGAATCAGAGTTAATCGATGTGCAAACACTCGCAACACAAAGCTTAAATTCTACTACGAATCAACCAGCTAGAGCAATAAGTTATTCAACTCCAATTAGTAATACCGAAAAGACATTATCTAATGACATAAATAACTTCAGTGATCTACAGAATGTAAAATCCGCATTAGCTAAAGCTGAAATTGCTGATGATTCTGATTTTCATGCTGAAAGTGATAATTCAGTTTATCAAACTGATAATCAACTTCTGGCTAACAATAAAGAAAACAGTACTTCTTCTGATCAATCAAGAAAGACAACATTCAACAACTCTAACTCCAAACAATCTTATAACTCTTCTGGATATGATTTATCTACAGACCTAAATACTGAATCTAATAGCGCAACTGATGGTTCAACTACTAATCTGAATAAGGATATTGTAGAAAAATTATTCATGAATGCTGAGGAGATAGCTGATAATAGCTCAATCCTATCCACAAACCTGGTTACGTCATCTTTGGAGATTGATGATGTATCAATAAAAGAAATGGGATTAATTCCTGTCTCTTATACACATCTGACGCTGCCGACGAATAGAGAGGTGTA
>CAJXOV010000251.1 GCA_913057815.1 uncultured Flavobacteriales bacterium | reverse complement strand
ATTCGTCGGCAGCGTCAGATGTGTATAAGAGACAGGTCTCATGAGAGAAGTAACTCATCCTTTACTATAATTTTCAAAAGTTTTATGATCTTTTTTATACAGCTCATCTTCCGAAAGAGACTTGAAATAATCATAAGTTATTCTTAAACCATCTGCTCTATTAACTTTAGGCTCCCACTTTAATATTTCGCGGGCTTTGGTAATGTCAGGTTGACGCTGTTTCGGATCATCAACTGGTAAATCTTTATAAATGATTTTTTGACTAGTTCCAGTTAGTTTAACAATTTCTTCAGCAAACTCCTTAATCGATATTTCGTCAGGATTACCAATGTTCACAGGATCATGATGACCACTTAATGAAAGTTTAAATATTCCATCAACTAAATCATCTACATAGCAAAACGATCTTGTTTGACTACCATCACCAAATACAGTAAGATCTTCACCTCTTAATGCTTGACCAATAAAAGCAGGAAGGACTCTTCCATCATTCAGTCTCATTCTAGGTCCATAAGTATTGAAAATTCTTACAATTCTAGTATCTAAATTATGGTAAGTATGATAAGCCATTGTGATGGCTTCTTGGAATCTTTTAGCTTCATCATAAACTCCCCTAGGTCCTACAGGGTTTACATTTCCCCAATAGCTCTCTGGTTGAGGATGTACCGTAGGGTCTCCATATACTTCTGAAGTAGAAGCTATCATTAATCCAGCACCTTTATCTTTAGCTAACCCTAAACAATTATGAATTCCTAATGAACCAACTTTTAATGTTTGGATGGGGATTTTCAAATAATCAATTGGACTGGCTGGCGAAGCAAAGTGAAAAACAAAGTCTAAGTCTCCTGAAACATGGACAAAGTTAGAAACATCATTTTTCTGAAAATCGAATCTATCCAAGTCAAAAAGATGCTCAATATTCTTGAGGTCCCCCGTTATTAGATTATCAATTCCTGTTACGTGGTACCCCTCTGCAATAAGGCGATCACACAAATGAGATCCTAAAAATCCTGCTGCTCCTGTAACTACTACTCTTTTCATATTTCTTCGTTATTTAGAACTTCTGATCTACCTATGGATTTATATCTAAATCCTAATTTTCTCATTTTATCCAATGAATACAGGTTCCTTCCATCAAAAATCACTTTATTATTTAACTTTTCAGTAATAATGCTAAAGTCAGGATTTCTAAATGCCGCCCATTCTGTACAAATTAGAAGAGCATCAGCATTGTCAAGAGCTGAATACATATCACTAGCATATTCTATTCTATGGCCTAAGAGCTTTTCTACATTAGGCATAGCTTCAGGGTCGTATGCACATACTTCAGCTCCCTCATTGGTAAGCTGTTCAATCATATAAAGCGCTGGTGCCTCTCTGATATCATCTGTATCTGGTTTAAAAGCCAGACCCCATAATGCTATCTTGATTCCTTTTAAATTTCCTTTAAAATACTCTTTCAAAGGTTTAGCTAAAACAGTCTTTTGAGCGTCATTTACATCAATAACACTATCTAGTATTTTAAAGTCATGGCCTATTTCTTTACCAGAGCGTTGCAACGCTTGAACATCTTTAGGAAAACAGCTACCTCCATATCCAATCCCTGGAAATAAAAATCTTTTTCCTATTCGAGTATCCGACCCCATCCCAAGTCTTACCTTATCTACATCAGCTCCTACTTTCTCGCAAAAGTTGGCAATCTCATTCATAAAAGTAATTTTAGCTGCCAAAAATGCATTTGCTGCATATTTCGTCAACTCAGCACTTTTTTCATCCATAAAAATTAATGGATTTCCCTGTCGAATAAAAGGACCATAAAGTTCTTTCATTACTTCCTGTGCCCTTTCTGACTCAGTTCCTACAACTACACGATCCGGTTTCATAAAATCATCTACTGCGAAACCTTCTCTTAAAAACTCAGGGTTTGACACAACGTCAAAATCCACTTGAGCATTTTTAGCTACAGCTGCTATTACTTTCTCAGCAGTTCCAACTGGAACGGTACTCTTGTCAACTATTACTTTATATTCTTTAATTATCTTACCTAAATGTTCTGCTACGCCCAACACATAAGACAAATCTGCTGAACCGTCTTCTCCAGGAGGAGTAGGTAATGCTAAGAAAATTATCTGAGCTTCTTCGACAGCCTCTTCTAAGTTAGTCGTGAACTCTAATCTTCCTTGTTTAATATTTCTCTGGAAAATGACATCCAAATGGGGCTCATAAATTGGAACCTCTCCATTCTTCATTTTGTCAACTTTCTCTTTGTCTATATCCACACAGAACACTTGATTACCAGTCTCAGCAAAACAGGTTCCTGTAACTAATCCTACATATCCAGTGCCTACTACAGCTATCTTCATATCTTATTTATTTAAAAATTCTTTAACCGAATTCACTATATATTCGAGTTGATTAATTGACAATTCTGTTTGCATAGGTAAACTTATTACTCTATCACATAAATCATCAGTATTGGTGAAATCCATGTTTTCATATCTCTCATCCATATAAGCTTTTTGTCTATGGACAGGAATTGGATAATATATCATAGAAGGCACATTCTTAGAGGCTAAGAATTCTTGCATAGCATTTCTATCTACTCCTTTTGTTTTCAAAGTGTATTGATGAAAAACATGCGTACTACTTGCATCTCTCATAGGGACTTCAAGAGCGCTTTCATCTTTAAAGGCATTATCGTAGTACTGCGCAGCATTCTGTCTGGCATCAGTATACGAATTTAACTCTCTTAACTTGATACGAAGAACAGCAGCTTGAATACTATCCAATCTAGAGTTTACCCCTATATTATCATGATGATACCTAATAGTCTGCCCATGATTAGCCATCTGTCTTATAGAAACTGCTAATTCATCGTCATCAGTAAAAATTGCTCCTCCATCTCCGAAACAACCTAGGTTTTTACTAGGAAAAAAAGAGGTCGTACCTATATTTCCCATACAACCAGCCTTGACAACTTTTCCATCTGAAAACGTATAATCAGCTCCAATCGCCTGTGCTGTGTCCTCTATGACTTTTAGGTCAAACTCTTTAGCTATTTCTAAAATCTCTTCCATATTAGCACACTGTCCATACAAATGGACTGGAACCACTGCTTTAGTTTTTTCTGTGATGGCAGCTCTAAACGCTTCAGGATCTAAATTGAATGTTAAAGGATCTACTTCAACTAAAACAGGTGTCAGCCCTAACAATCCGATAACTTCAACTGTGGCTATGTATGTAAAACTAGCTGTAATAACTTCGTCTCCGGGTTTCAACCCTAGAGCCATCATGGCTATTTGCAACGCATCTGTACCATTAGCACAAGGAATCACATGCTTAACCGATAGAAAATCAGCAAGCTCCTCAGAGAAATGTTTCACCTCTGGACCATTGATATATTGACTTGACCTAACTACTTCCAGTAGTTTTTGATCTACTTCAGTTTGGATTTTCTCGTATTGAGATACGAGATCCACCATTTGAATTGATTTCATAATCTGACTAAATAGTGTGCGAATATACCAATTTATGAAGATAATTATTGGCTTAGAGCTGCTGTTACTCTAGAAAATTAGAGGTGAAAGTTTTATTATTTCTTTTACTTTAGCGCATCATATGAAAAGACTCATTTTCTGCTTAATAATCCTGGCTATTGGTAAAGACTCCATAGCACAATTAGAATCAAAGACTCAGACCTTCTTTAGTCCTAGATACTCATTTCAAATGCCAGCCGGAGACATGGCCGACAGATTTGGTGTTAACAGTAGTTTAGGATTAACTTTTGCCATTAAAAAAGATTCCAGCTTATTCTATGGAATCAATGCCAATTACCAATTTGGTAGTGATGTGCAAGAACCAGGGCTTATTCAAAATCTACTTTCATCAAATAATGAAATCATCAGTGTAGAAGGAAAGCCTGCATCTATCCTTATTCAGCAGAGAGGATTTAATTTCAGCGCAGACATCGGAAAGTTTAAACGATTTAAAAACTCAAAAACAGAATCTGGAATCCTCTACACTTTTGGCACGGGGTTCATTCAACACAACATTCGTTTTGAACATCAACTAGATGACGTCCCTCAACTTGATGAAGAATATGAAAAAGGTTACGACAGGTTATCAAACGGATTAATGCTCTCGCAAAATATTGGTTGGATGCATTTTAGCAAAAGAAGAGGAGGCGACTTTTATCTTGGAATTGAATTAATAGAAGGAATTACAGCTTCAAGAAGAGAGTTTAACTTTGATACTCTTACTTCTGACCTAGGTAAATCCAGATTAGATATCCTTTTTGGAATAAAAGCTGGTTGGATTGTACCATTTTATAAGAAAAACTTATACCACTAATGCGTTTGATCTATAATGTGATCTTACAATTGGCTTGGTGGATTCTCCTTGTTATTTCATTCTTTAATAACAAAGTCCGCGACTTTACAAAAGGAAGACTGGAAACCGAATTTGAAAAATTTTCATCTCCTCCAATTTGGATACACTCTGCAAGTGTCGGTGAATTTGAGCAAGGAAGACCTCTTATTGAACAAATACGGAAGGCTTATCCTGAACAAAAAATCCTTCTAACATTTTTCAGTCCGAGTGGATTTTTACATTTAAAAAATTATGACTTAGCAGATCAAG
>CAJXOV010000250.1 GCA_913057815.1 uncultured Flavobacteriales bacterium | reverse complement strand
CACCTCTCTATTCGTCGGCAGCGTCAGATGTGTATAAGAGACAGGGATAATATCTCATTATAATCCGTTGTGAAACTCATCTTTTAGAAATTCTATTTCCTGAAATGTGCCTTTGTCTAGAACATTTGAATCTATTGATACCATCTACTCTTTTCATCTCATGCTTCTGACTTACACCAGAGTTTACTCGTTTTCTCCAGCGTTTAAAGCTTCCTTTTTTAAGCTCAGAGCGCATAATTTTAATGACATCACCTTCACAAATATCAAATTGAAACTGAATAGCTGAAAACGTAGTTCTGTCCTCCCAAGCCATTTCTATTATGCGGTCAAGCTCATGATCCGTTAAGTTTTCTTTTAATTTTGATGCCTCCATATAGTTTTACAAATGTAAAAAGAGATGCTCTGGAGGAGTTCACAGTTTTATAATGAAAGTACATTAATCCATAACTTTGACATGTGAAAAGTTAAAACATGCCATTCGAAGAAAACTATAAAAACATAAGCCAAGTTGAACTGAAATCTGAAAACGAGGAATTTGAAAGTTGTACGTTTAAGCAGTGTGATTTTTCAGATGCTAATCTTTCCAAGTTGAAGTTTATCGATTGTGATTTTATCGAATGTAACTTGAGCAATGTTTCGCTGAATAATACTTCGCTGCAGAATGTGAGCTTTAATGGTTGTAAGTTAATCGGAGTGCATTTTGAGCATGCTAATCCTTTTGGGGTGCAGTTCAGTTTTTCAGATAGTGTACTGGATCATTCTTCTTTTTATCAAATGAAACTCGCTAAGGTTAGTTTCAAATCATGCAGACTGTTGTCAGTTGATTTCACAGAGGCATTATTGAAACACGCTACTTTTGAGTTGTGTAATTTATCTGGAGCTATATTTTATCAAACAAATCTTGAAAAAGCAGATTTTAGAATGGCAGAATCGTTCTCTATACACCCGGAGGATAATATGATCAAAGGAGCCAGCTTTTCTAAAACCGGAATAGCAGGATTGTTAGATAAATATGGTCTAAATATAGAGTAGGCTTATATCCAAAAAAGGATGCTTTACTTGAACCTTTTGGCTGCCCATATTTCTTTGGCTTCCGTATCCATAAAAGTCCACGCCAAAACTCTTCCAGATTTATTTCCTTGATTCATTTTTATGGTTTTCACCTGAACCGGATTCACTTTCTCTAAAGCTTTTTTGATTGGATTCAATGACTCTTTCTTAGAGACTAGTGTAGAGAACCACATCACGTTTTTAGAATATTCTACACTTTCGGTAATCATAGTATGAATGAACTTTTTTTCACCTCCAAATGTCCAAAGCTCTGTAGGTTTTCCTCCAAAGTTTAAAACAGCTTTTTTTCCATCTTTCCCTAATCCTAGGTTTTTGAATTTTCGAGAAGTAGCTTTTGATGCTGCCAGTGCTGACTCGTGAAACGGAGGATTACATATTACAGCATCTATTTTTTCTGTTTTCTTTAAAACACCTTTGAATATTTGAGAAGGAGTTTCTTGAAGTCTCGAGGTTATCTTTTTATCCAACCCTTTGTTTTTTTCTAGGATAAGATCAATGTTTTGCAACGCGTCTTTATCAATATCCGATGCTATGAATGACCAACCGTATTCTTTAGCGCCTATAATAGGGTAGATGCAGTTAGCTCCAGCTCCGATGTCAAGACATTTAAGTTTCAATTTATCAGCTGGTTTAAAATCAGCAAATAAATCGGCTACATGGTGAATGTAATCAGCTCGGCTTGGAATAGGAGGACAAAGATATCCTTCTGGAATACTCCAGAACTCAACACCATAGTGAAATTTAAGAATGGCAGTATTTAATTCTTTTACAGCTTTAGGATCTGCAAAATCTACAGATTCAGTTCCGTATTTGTTAGGTCTCACATGTTGATTTAAGTCAGCATGTACTTTTATCAATTCAGGGAAGTCATATTGACCTCTATGTTTACTTCTGTGATGAAAGAATGTTTTTTCAGCAGCCGTTCCTTTCTCTAGCTTTAAACCTTTCGTATTTGATCTATCAGTTTTTGTGATTTTAGAAATACCAGAAAGTGATGATTCTTTTTGAATAGGCTGGTGAGTTCGTGTGATTCTATCTTTCATGCGTGGCAAAGCTAGTGTACTTAGAAGGAACATCAGAAGATATTTTGGAATATGATCAACTGAAAGATGTGTTTACTATTTTTTCGAGGTAAAAGGCAAAAAAATGGCTAAAAAAAACAGCATCTGTTAAGTGAAAGATGCTGTTTTTAAGTGTTTAATGTTAAAAGCACAGTAGTTACTCTGTGATAAATACGCAGGTTGGTATTTTGAACAACCCTTGTTCCAGTAAATTTAATGAGAATGTTAATTAGGTTAATGCTACAATTAACTAACGGTATGTGAGAGTTTACGAATGGTGTTAATGGATTGTTTTTTCTGCAAACGCTAATACTTTTATTCGAAACTCAAATAAAAAATATGCAGAATAAAGAGTAAGAAAAACTTGAGAAGAAGGAACTAATTAGTCGAAAAATCCTGTTGACTAATCATATTCACCCAATTATCTTCACTGACTCCCATGAGGGTGAATTTATAATTAGAGTTGGTATCTAGTTCTGGTGAACCAGGACTAACATTTAAAACTACATTAGTAAGATCATAGAAAGTGAAATTCTGATCAGTAGTATAGGTTCCTGAAATTAAATCGCCAGTTAGTTCAGAGATTACATGAAAGAAAATGACATTTTCGTCTATGACTCCGTTGTCCCAGTTAAACGTTGGTTGAACATTGTCCTCAGTGATTGTGAGCAGCGCTGAATTTACTTCAGTAGGCTTGGTATTGGTTTTAATTTTTATAGGATCACTCACATGAATTTTTCCGGGAGTTTCAAATGTGACCACGGCCCATTTTTCACCAGTAAACGAGGCTACATTAAACTTCCGTAAATAGCCATTAAAAACAGGGGTGGAGCTTGGAGTATTAATAACATAATCTTCTTGAGTTGGGTTGATTACAGAAGAATTGGATTCAAAGTACTGGACGTTAGAAGCATTTTCTATAGGATAAAAGAATAGTGAGGTATTCGAATCATCATTTTCAAAAAGACCACCTTCTTTACCTCCTGCACAGGCTATGACATTTATTCCTCTGGTTAACTCCATGTTTTCACAGAGGTAATCAGATAAGGTGTATGGAGAAGAATCTACCTTTTCATTAATACACCCATAAAACAACACGGATAATAGTATAAAAACAAAAACACGATTCTTCATGGATTCAAAAGTAATGAAGAACCTAATTAGTTTTCCAGAGCCTTCGGAGGGAATATTACTACATGACTTCCATAATCATAGTATTCAATGAAAGGTGTTTTTTTGAATAAAGGAGCTGAGTATCCTGATTCAAACGATTTAGAAGGAGCTCCATACCAAATACATTCCTTCAAAGTGGAGAAACGAGTAACCCATGTATGCCAGCCTTGGTATGAAAATCCCCATCCAAATTCATTTTCATTCAATAGATTTTCTATTAATAAATTGTCTTTTCCTTTGATAAAGAGATCTTGGAGGGGGATATCTGGTTTTCCCCAAACTGGATAAGTCCTTTTGGAATCAAAGGATTTTTTGCAATGCGAAAACTCCTGACACGACTCTTCAATAATCAGATAGGCTTTCCATCCAAATTTTTCAACTAAGATGTGTCCGATACTCCATCCAGCGTGTTCATGAGAGCCATATGTTTTGAGGTGCTCATCTTCTAATTCTTTCCATAATGAATCAGGAAGTCCAGCTTTTAAAGCTTTAACCGCATATAAAGTGCAGTGCATGCTGTCGGGTTTTTCCTCTAATGCGTTGCAATACTTAATAAACTCCGGAGAATCTAAAGTGGAATCATTTACAGCTAGATTTTCTCTCCAAATTGTACCATAATATGGAGTGATTCCATTTTGATAGTTTCTAAAATAGAAATTTTCCATTTCAGCGATTTCATTAATGGCTGCTCGAGAATTAAAGCTTTTGTATTCGTTTTTAAGCCTTGAAGGTTTTGTATAAACCGTGGTATCTGGCTTGATCGAAATTTCTTCATTAGAAGTTGCGACTTGATCCTTTTCATCATTCAGTAGATGACATCCCGAGAAAAGAACTAAACTCGATATTAGATAAATTAGTTTCACATGATAGTAAACTGGGAATTTATAGGAATATTATTTCAGAAAGAAATAACACTAACGACCTTAAAGACTAATCTTTTCTGCCATTCAAAATAATATACCTAGCTCCAGCATGCTCGCAGCCATCTATAACTGATCTTATTTCCACTTCAGAAATGGGAGTATTGAAATTATGTTTGGTAGTTATATGCATTTCATAGGATTTGGTAAATAGAACTAAACCAGTTTTAGGAAACAGCTCCTCTAGCATTGATTTTAGAAAATCTTCAAATACTGCGAAGTGAGAAATGAATACTCTCCCGCAGGAATATGGGTTAGAAGGGCTGCGAGTAATCGCTCTTCCAGAATCTTCATCTTTAATAGTAACCTTGTCTGGTTCGATAGTTAATGTGATGACACGGGTAGTTAGTTTTTTGAGGAGGTTCATTTAAGTAGAGTTAGTGTACCAGATGCGCTCTTCTGAACTCCGTTTTGA
>CAJXOV010000249.1 GCA_913057815.1 uncultured Flavobacteriales bacterium | reverse complement strand
GTTACTAATTACTTTATCTCCTACTATGATAACTGTATCTATCATGTTAGCTTCAGAGTAACCTGCTGAAAAGAATGCTTCTTTAGCAGAATCAGACGCTTTTCCTTTGTTGGAAACTACTTCTGCCGTGAATTTCACTAAAGCATCAAACTTAGAATCGAAAGATGCAGAACCACTACGTAATTCTAGGATTTGATCTTCAGTAAACCCGTTCATTTTACCTAAAGCAGTATGTGCTGATTGGCAGTACTTGCATCCGTTAATTTCGCTTGTAATAAGGTTGATGATTTCTCGCTCTTTTGCTTTTAACGTAGATTTTCTGTTTTGCAACGCTAAGTAATCTCCTAATGCCGTTTCATTTTTAGCATAGTAAGCATATAAATTAGGAACGAACCCTAAGTTTTTTTGAAGATTATCAAAAATGGCTTGATTGTTTTCTGATACTTCATCTCTTGTTGGTACTGTGAAATTTTGCATTGTCTTATGAATTTTAAATTGTTTTTTTTCTGTTTGACGTTGCAAATGTGCGCACATAATTCCGCCTTGGATTAGACGTGAATTCCCGAAGAGTTGACTATTTTTCCCTAAGAAGAGTTTAGGTGGATTTTTCTTTGAAATCGCTAGGAGAGAGGCCTTCTTTCTTTTTAAAGAACCTACTGAACGTAGGGATATCATCATAACCTATCTCGTAAGCTACTTCCTTTATGGACTTATCTGTATAAGTAAGAAGTCTGCGCGCTTCTAACATAATTCGTTCCTGAATGTACTGTAAAGGAGTTTTGGCTCCTAATTTAGAGAACAGGTTAGAAAGAGTTTTAGGTGACTTAAACATTAGCTCGGCATATTCGGCTACGGAATGTTTGGTTTTGAAATGCTGCTCAATTAAGTAATTGAATTCTCTTACCTGCTCCATTTGACTATGATCAGCTTTAGAAAAATCATCTTGCATTTTATAAAGTCGGGTAAGAAGAATGAGCAGTCTTTTTAAAAGCATCTGCAGCATTTCCAGCTGAAGTTCATCAGAAGATTCCATTTCCATTTCGAAGACACTCCAAAGCATCTCGAATTTTCTAATATCATTTTCTGGCAGCTGTATAATAGGGAGATTAGAAGCTCCGAAGAATAGTAATCCTTTACAGCTTACTTCACTATCATGGTCTAGAATACAGAAAAACGGACGATTAAAACGGATCATTTTAATTTCACCCGTACTTTTCATTTTAAGCCCATGAAACTCTGTAAGAGTGATAACTTGATTTTTTTTAAAGGTAAAACTTCGTCCGTCTATTTCAAAAATAGATTCGTCATCTAGAAACCACGCTAGTGTTAGTCCACTTTCAATTCTTTCTTTAAGCGCGTTGCAATTAGTAGAGTTAATGTCCTCTAGCTTTAAATATTCTCCAGATTTGCCTTTAAAAATCATATGGCTAAGTTACAAGTAAATTCTTTGTTTGAGATGGTTTAATAAAAGGTGTTAGTTGGATGAAAACGGCATTAAACATGGTTAAAATAGACTTCTAATTAGATCTTCTGGCTTGATGTTTTTTCGGTGATTTAGATAAGCTTTTGGTTCTTAGTTGATTTTTTATATTCAATCTTTTTTTGGAAATAAAAAAAGTCCTCACTTTTTTAGGAGAGGACTTATATGCTTAAAAGCGGAGAGAATGCGACTATTTCTTTTCTAATCGTTGTCTTACGACTTGGCCTTTTTTATAAAAAGCAATGATATAGCTTCCAGACCTAAGGTCAGAAATATCTAAAGGAGTCATTCCAAAAGGAATTTCTTTAACAACAGTACCTGTAAAGTCTATGATTTGAATAATATCAAACCGGTCACTATGGTTGGATAAAGTGATTTGGTTGACTGCCGGATTAGGGAAAAAAGAAATGATATTATTTCTATCAAATGACTCCTCATCCAACTTGATAGTGGGAGTATTATCTAAGTGTATTAAATCACCTTTGTGGGCGTCTAATTGTGCTGATATCTGAAAAGCTGAGCCTAACAATATAGCTAGTGTGAAGATTACTGTTTTCATAGGATTTATTGTTTGTTTATATAGAAGACTACCTGTGTGCAGGTTTAGTTACTGTTAACAAACGTTATCCTTCTGTGTGCCTTGTATCCTATGCTGTGTAAGGGATTGTTAAATAAATATAACGATTTAATTAACAAAAATTTAAGTCGATATATGTGAGGTTTAATGAATAAACGGAGACGCTTTAGATGAGTGTTGATAGAGTAGTTTTTCTTCGTTGGATATGTTTTGGACCAGATAAACGGCAGCTAAGACTGCGGCTATTTCGATTAATCTGGGAATAGCCAATGTTATTAAATGCAACCAGGGCAAATTTGTAGTTACTAGATAGTTTATTCCTATTTGGATGACACCTTCAAAAGAACCAGTCATGAGGAATAGGATCCACCAAACGTTCATGGTAGATTTTCGAGAATCATAATCTACAGTTTCAGATATGGACGGGAGAGTTAACCAATGCGCCCTTATGATTTCATCCATTATAGTATATGGCTTCACCCAAGCCACTATAGGAATGAAAAAGTATCCTACGGCCCAGCCATCGGTATGTTTTGTATGAAGCCCTAACCCTTGTATGTTACTGTACGCTCTCCGGAACCAATGTAGAAAGGATATACCGGCAGCTAGCCAAGCAAATGAACTAAAATAATCAGCATATTCCAGCCAGTCTTCAAGGTTGGGTGAAGTGTTATAGGTTTCAGAATAGATGTTTTTTATATATAAAGCCGAGGCTAAAAAACTGGTGACGGCTGATATTCCAACCAAGCCAATTGTCCAGATAGTCCATGCTGCTCTTTTCGAATTGTCTTTTAGGTTGAAGGAAACACTGTTGTCTTCCGAACCGATTCCTTCATCTAGCGATATTTCCATTTGTTTGAAGTTTAATTCTACCTTACTCTTTAGGCGTGTTTTCTTGTTTTAATCTTCAACTATAAGCTGTTCTTGGTTTCCGCAGAGAGCACAAACCGGAGCTTCGTTTAATTCATTCCCACAATACTCACACCCACGAGGGTTTCTTAAGCTGATTCCGCTAATAATAAAATACCCAAATAAAGGTGTAATGATCAAACACAATAGAAGAGCTACTGCGAAATGGATTTTTCTTCTTTTGCTTTCCTGCCAGCACATTCCCACAGTTAGGAGAAGATAAAGCGCTAAGACGATGATAATTATTATAATGTACACTAATGAGATGTTTAATATTCAATCAAATATATGAAACAGTCCTTTAGACGGATGCATGAAATAGGTGTAGAATGGCTAATCAAAAATTAAGATGAACCTATTAAAGTTTGGTGTGTACTGAGAGGTATATAAATTAAATAAAAACAAACATTCTCATGAAAACTAATTTGATTCTATGCTTGGCAGTTATGCTTTGCAACGCAGGAATAGTAAACGCACAATACAATGATGAAGTAGCAGGTAAAAACAGAATTTATATTACTGAAAAGGAAGAGGTATCTATGAAAGATGCCGATGGTGAAATAATGTTTAATGATGCTGGAGAGGAAATGATGGAGGTGAGAGAAGTGAAAAAACTAGCTCAGAGTGATACTCATGGAAATGCTGATGGAAATCAATATGACTTGGCTACAGATGGTGCTTTTGAAGGAAAGACTATAGCTGTTCTTAATTTGTGCAGTGTTTCTTTAGGATCTCCAAAAGCCTCATTGGCTGAGAAAGGATTTTCTATGTTTGAATGGAAAGGTGGAGCGCCTGAACCACAGAAGTTAAAAAAGGAATTGGAAAAATCTTGCCAGCTGTGGGTGATAAGTAATGGACATTCGATGCTTACTGAGGAGCATGTAGATGTAATAGAAGAGTATTTCGATAGTGGAAAGGGATTATATATATGGGGAGATAACGCACCGCTTTTTGCTGATGCCAATGCCATAACTGAAAGATTATTTAAGACTACGATGAGTGGTGATACATATGCCGACCAAGTGGTAGGAATAAGTGGTGAGGGAGAAGGAAGAACGGGAATCGTAGATGGACATTTGATAAGTACTGGAGTGGTAAATATGTATGAAGGAATTACGATAGCTACCGTAAAACCCACTCAGGAGTTAAACCCACTTATATACAACAGCCAAAATGATTTAGTAGCCGCTGTGTATGAGAAAAATGGAAAAAGGTGCATTATAGATGGTGGGTTTACGAGGTTATATCATAAATGGAACTCTGCAGGAACGAATAGGTATGTGAAAAATGCTGCTTCTTGGTTGGTGAACTATGAACGATTTGGTGATGATGTGAGTGAAGGTATAGAAGATGTAGATGTAATAATGGAGATAGAACCTAATATAGATACAGAGCGCATGCCTGATCTTCAAGTAGAAATTTTAGAACTTAACAGAAGTGTTAAGAATAATCAAAGCTTTAGAATTAGGGAAGAAGAGTAACGTGGTTTGGTTTCTCTCGTTATTTAATGAAGCCTAATCATGTGAGTGATTGGGCTTTTTGGCGGGTTTAATAATAAATAGGCTAAAAAAAAGCCCACTGCGCAGCAGTGGGCTTCCGTTAATTGAATAACGTTCTATTGCTTAACAACAACCACATGGGCTGTCTCTTATACACATCTCCGAGCCCACGAGACCTCTCTACAT
>CAJXOV010000248.1 GCA_913057815.1 uncultured Flavobacteriales bacterium | reverse complement strand
ATCTACACCTCTCTATTCGTCGGCAGCGTCAGATGTGTATAAGAGACAGGAGGAAATAGTCTCCGTTTTTAATTCTCCATCTTTAAAATGCTCTAAAGAATAACCAGTCTTCGTCTTTTTAAAACGCCCTTCTCCCAAATGATAGAGCACATCTATTAAATGAATAGAAAGAACTTCATCTTCACCTTTAGCTTTATAAAAGACAGAGTCTGATTTTATCTCCCATGATTCGAGAGGGATATAGTCAGAACAATTATCCCAACCACCTTCTGACAAACAAGTGAAAAAGTTAGGGCGAGAATTGTTTTCGTTCTTATGAACCATCAATAGGTCAACACTAGCACCAGGTTTCATTCTGGAGATACTTAAAAGCTGGGTATTGGCGTCTGGAGAATGATCTGGCCTAACAAACGGGCCTAGAATAGCTATGAAAGTAATAAGTAAAATCACCCCAAAACTCATTTGAGCTATCCTATTTTTTAGCAGTTTTTTAAATGCTAATTTTTCTGGTGATATTCCTTTTTTCTCAGCCATCTAAATATATCTGCCTTTCCATTTTGGTTTAAGAAATAGCGTTGCAACGCTCACAAAAATGATGTAAAAAGGGTAAACAACCATAAAAAGAGGGATGTACTTCAAAAGAGTTTTTCGGCTGCGCACTGTTAATGGAAATACAACCAAGTATAAGTCGCAAATAGATTTTATAAAAAAGCCAAGAAAAAAGATTTTCCAATCTTGTGAAAAGATCAATGCGAAAAGGCCAAGATTAGCTACCAGAATCAAGAGGCCGATTGTCTTTGTTTCTTTGGATTTAAATTTAAATGTTTTACTTCCCCATCGGGCCTTCTGATGAAGTAATTGGAGCAAGGATCTGTTGGGGGTAGTTGTCACAGACATATCTGCATAATAAGAGTATCCTACAGAATGAGTTGGGCTTTGTTGGATTTGTTCCAGGAGAAACACATCATCTCCGCTAGCCATATGTTCATGAGCCGAATAGCCATTAAAATCTATGAAAGCTTGCTTCCTAAATGCCAGGTGCGCTCCATTGGCTAAAAAAGCCTTTTTCTGCTGAGCATAGCTAAAAGTAATTCCCTGCAGAACCGTAAACTCTAAAGCCTCTATTTTTTGGAATAACTTAGGCGTTGGGTACAATTCTACGGGTAGAATAACCATGTCTGTTTCTGCCGTAGCACAGACTTGACTGATAAAATCAAACCATTTATTAGGCAAAACTACATCTGCATCTAAGGAAATAATCCAGTCATTAGATGCTGCATTTATACCAGTCGATAAAGCATGCTTTTTACCTTCTTTTTCGCTGTGAATGAGTTTAAATCTAGAATCACTGGGTGGTAATAAGTCTTGAATTGACTCAACTCCTGAATCAGTGCTATGGTCATTTATTAATATCACTTCACTTTGAAGAGAATCAGGAAGTTCTTTTATCAGTTGCTCTAGAAGGATTTGAATTACTCCATCTTCATTTCTAAAAGGAATAACTATGCTAATATCGACCTGTTCATCGCCTTTGACTTTAATAGAATTTTCATCCTTACTTAGCCATCCCGTATGAGTTTTATTAGCCCACATAAAGTAAGGTGCATAAATCGCTAATATGAAAAGTAACCAGAGTATCATAAGAGAACAAAGAAATACTATTTTCGAATCTCACAAAGAAGATGGCAGAGAAGAAACCCGTTCAAGAGCGAATTATTTTAGGAATTGACCCAGGAACCAGTGTTATGGGGTATGGAATAATTATGGCCAAAGGAAAAAAGATGGAACTTATGAGAATGGGTGTAATCCAACTCAGTAAATATCCAGATCATGCCGTGAAAATGAAAAAAATCTTCGATAGAGTATGTCAGCTCATAGAAGAGTTTAGTCCAGATGAACTGGCCATAGAGGCACCATTTTTCGGTAAAAACGTTCAGTCAATGCTGAAATTGGGCAGGGCGCAGGGAGTTTCTATAGCAGCTGCGCTGAGGTATGATATGTCTTATGTGGAATATGCTCCTAGAAAAATAAAACAGTCAATCACAGGAAACGGAAATGCATCTAAAGAGCAAGTAGCTGCTATGCTTCAGTCTACATTGAATATTCCTGCCGAGAATATGCCGAAAGATTTAGATGCCACAGATGGTTTAGGAGCTGCGGTGTGCCATTTTTATCA
Source organism: uncultured Flavobacteriales bacterium (assembly GCA_913057815.1). Taxonomy (GTDB): domain Bacteria; phylum Bacteroidota; class Bacteroidia; order Flavobacteriales_D; family Sanyastnellaceae; genus ASP10-05a. The sequence continues at coordinate 2,476 of CAJXOV010000248.1, read as the reverse complement.
GTCTTCAAATACGGTTGGGGGAAAGTCATACTCCAGTTGGAAATCATTCATAAATGAGAACCCATCTCGAGCCAAGAAAAAATAGTTAGTACTTTTCCTACACCCTTCTCATCCAGAATCTGAAACTTATATAACCTAATCTTAGGAACTTACGTATCGGTAAGTGAAAACGATTAACTATATATGATGAACTTATACGCTAAGACCCTAGTGATCACCTTGCTTTTTCTTTCGGCATTAGGTAATATACAAGCCCAGAGTATAAAGGAAAGAATAGAATGTCCTGGTCAAATTAAAGTGACTTCTGAATTCGGGAACTGTGGAGCTGAAGTCGGTTACACTGAGCCTTTTGCTCAAATGACCGTAGGAGAATTAAGACATGTTCAGCACAATTATACATCAGAATCTTATTTCGAAGTCGGAGAAAACACCGTGTTTTACAAAGCTATGGATCAGCAAAACAATAACTATTTCTGTCTATTCGTAGTTCATGTAGAAGACAAAGAAGAACCTCGTTTTATAGACTTTCCCGATGATATAGAATTAGAAACTACTGCTTCATTAGGAGCGATGGTTAAATGGAGTTTACCCGTAGCCGAAGATAATTGTAGAAATGTAGAGTTAATATCATCACATGAATCTGGAGAAATGTTTCCAGTAGGAAGAACTTTAGTTACTTATTGGGCTCATGATGAAGCTGGAAATGTTTCGTCAGAAAAATTTGCAGTAACAGTAAAGAAAATGGAAAGCTTAGTTTCTATTAACTAGTCTAATAAAAGAGAAATTAATTCCTTTTTACTAATTCCAGCAGCGGCTGCTTGCTGAGGAACTATGCTCGCATCAGAAAACCCAGGAACTGTGTTTACCTCTATTAAGTAAGGTCCTTTTTCATTCAATAAGAAGTCTATTCTTATCATTCCATTGCACCGCAAAATATCATACACTTCCGTAGCTATATTTTGAATTTGAAGAGTAAGACTTTCAGATATATCGGCAGGAGTGACTTCATTACTATTTCCTTCATATTTGGCTTCATAATCGAAAAATTCTCCAAACGAGATCATCTCGGTTAATGGCATAGCGAAAGCCCTTCCATGTCTTGAAATTACACCGCAGCTAACCTCTCTTCCTGAAATAAACTCCTCTATAATTACTTCGGAATTCTCATCAAAAGCTAATTCTATGGCTGCTACCATTTGAGACGCTTCTTTTACCTTAGAAATTCCTATGCTTGAACCACCTTCATTAGGTTTTACAAAACATGGAAGCCCTAGAGTTTCTATGATTTTAGATACAGAATAATGGTCGGTTTTTCTAAGTACTAGACTTTTAGCACAGTTAAAACCAAACTGCTGGAGGTAAGTGTTATTGGCAGATTTATTAAAAGTCAGGCTCATCGCGAAAACCTCTGAAGAAGTGTGCGGCATGCCTACCATTTGGAAGTATCCTTGAAGAATTCCATCCTCACCAGGCGTTCCATGAATGATATTAAAAACCTTATCAAAAGTGAGTTTTCCTTCAGGAGTAGAAGCAGAAAAATCGTGCCTATTGATAGGAATCTTAGCACCGTCTATATGTGCCACCCATTCAGTTTTCGTGATCTCTACAGGTGTAACATCGAATTTATTCCTATCGATATTCTCCAGCACCATTTGTGCACTTTTTTCAGACACTACAGCCTCTCCCGAGTATCCACCATAAACTACTGCTATTCTCCGCTTCATGTAGTACAAACTTCAGACAATTAACACATATTGCACCGTGGTCATTGCCTAACCTATGCACATGAATCGGTTAATTGTTATCTTGCCTTCATTATTTAAAGAAATCATGAAAAATATCTTCCTAAGCGCATTTTTTTGCGTTGCAATACTTACGGTTAAAGCCCAAGACGAAACATCTGTTTATCAGTTTGAAAACATCGTAGATTTGAGTCATACAGACACAAAAAATCAGTGTCAAACAGGAACTTGTTGGAGTTTTGCCACTATTTCATTCTTAGAATCAGAATTGATTAGAATGGGAAAAGGAGAGCATAACCTAAGCGAAATGTTCAATGTAAGAATGACTTACCCGGCCAAAGCAGAAAAATATGTGCGTATGCATGGAAAGCATCAGTTCGGACCAGGAAGTTTATGTCATGACGTAATTAATGTGCTAGGAGAACATGGATGTATCCCAGAATCTGCATATTCAGGAAGAGAAAGTGATGATGTAGATCACAATCACGGGCAGATGGATGCTGTTTTAAAAGCTACAGTTGAGGCTGTAGTTAAAAACGGAGGAGGAAAATATGATTACCAAGGAGCTGTAGATGGAATTTTAAATGCATACATAGGAGAAGTTCCAGAAAAATTTGAATATCAGGGAAAAGAGTACACACCAGAATCATTTAGAGATGAAATGGGCTTAAATGCAGATGATTATATCAATTTCACTAGTTATTCGCACCACCCATTTTATAAGGGATTTGTGT
>CAJXOV010000247.1 GCA_913057815.1 uncultured Flavobacteriales bacterium | reverse complement strand
GAGAGGTCTCGTGGGCTCGGAGATGTGTATAAGAGACAGAAATTCAGACGCATCCTATACTACATAAGCACAAAAATCAAAAAAGATACACCTACAAAACAATCTCTTCTCACACGAACACCAGTGCTAAAACAGCGTAAAACAAAAGTTTACTAGACTAACTTCTGATATGTCTTCCACCACTTGTCTGGCATTTCTTCATTTGACGCTTGGAGGTAATCATTATAGGTGCATGGCACAAAATGATGTCTCTCATACCTGTTTTTCATACCGGCTGGATAAGGAACATCCATCCACCATCGGTCAGATTTATCCGACTTGTAGAAAACTATTTGATGGTCTGAAGAATTTAGATCTATTATGTATTTGGTATAGGATTCTTTTGATCCTTTTGGGTAATCATTTTTGCGTTGCAAAACACCATCTATAAAACACCAGATCATTTGAGCAACGAGTTCTGCACTTGTTCCTTGGATATCAGATGCAGGATTAAACTCATAAAACCCTACAGAAGTCAACTTATCACTAATTCCTGCATACCTAGCTAGCTGACAAGCTTCTTCTCCGTACAATCCATTCGGTCCAGATTTTTCACTCCCAGGACAGTCTGACCAGCGTATAGCTGAAATATCAAAACTCACTAAATCTGCATTCCGAAGTAGAGGCTCAGAATCTTGGATATTCCCAGTCACCTCTCCTAACCTCATGGTTTCGAAGTGAAGCTTTTCCATTAATTCTAAAATAGAAGGGCTCTGCAAATACCTTTGATGACCAATGTTTGAATAGTTAAATAGGTAATTGGGCTGGTGCAGAATTATTTTACTCATGAAGTTTTCCGAAGAAATATCTTCATCATTATCTCCAATATCAAGCTTACTATCAACAGTTACTAAATTTATAGTCTGCTCTAAATCTTCATAGGCAGCATAATTAGCATGAGTAATATCTTGACTCCCTCCTATAATCAGAGGAATAATTTCCGCTTTGATGAGTTCGGCACAGACTGTTTTTACCGCAAAGTAAGTATCTTTAGTGCTCTCCCCTGGTGAGATGTTCCCTAAATCCACCACTGAAATCTCTTCATCAAAATCGAACAATCTATAAAGCTGATGCCTTACAAAATCGGGACCTTTAGCACATCCACCATTCTTTAAAGAATTCCTATCTTCTTTGACTCCTATGATGGCTATTCGCGCTCCTTCTAAATCAGGGAAACCCTGAGAATCAAAAGCGTTAATTTTTAAACCTAACGACTCTTTTGCAAGGCCATCAAAAACTTCAGCGTCTACTGGCTGAAAAAAGACTTCCAATCCTTCCATTATTTCTTTTTCGCTCTTCTCTTAGGAGGATTTTTAGCAGCTTCTTCAGCCAACGCCTTCACCTCTTCCCACGTTAAATCTTTTGCTTCCACATCCTTCGGGATTTTAACATTTTGTTTCCCAAATTTTATATATGGTCCCCATCTTCCTTCCTGAACTGACACATTCTCGTCTTCTTCGAAAGTTTTTATCATTTTCTTAGCGTCAGCCTCTCTTTTAGCCAATACTAACTCCACTCCTCTATCTAGAGTTATAGTAAATGGATCATCTCCATCTGCTTCTTTGATAGAAACGAATTTCCCGTCATGTCTAATATATGGTCCAAATCTCCCAATAGCTGCAGTAACCACTTTATCTTCAAACTGACCTAATTGTCTTGGCAGTTTAAACAAGTCAAGGGCTTGTTCAATAGTGATTGTTCCAATACTCTGGTCTTTTAACAGCGATGCAAATTTCTTTTCTTCGTCTTCAGCATCTCCAATCTGAGCCATTGGTCCATATCGACCTATTCTCACTAGAATCACTTTTCCATTTTCTGGGTGATTCCCTAATATTCTTTCTCCACTAGCTCTTTCTGAATTCTCAAGAGTATCTTCTACATCTTTATGAAAAGGAGAATAAAATTCTTTGATCATTTTATTCCACTCCTTAAGTCCATTGGCGATATCATCAAATTCTTTCTCAACTGATGCAGTAAATCCAAAATCCAACACATTACCAAAATGTTCTACTAAAAAGTCATTCACTACCATACCTATATCTGTAGGCTGCAGTTTACCTTTTTCTCTTCCCGTAATCTCAGAAAGTTTCTCCGTGTCTATTTCGTCTTTGACTAAAGTCAATTTACCATACTCCCTTTTAGTCCCCTCTCTTTCATCCTTATGAGCATACCCTCTTTTTTGGATCGTAGAAATGGTAGGTGCGTAAGTAGATGGTCTTCCTATACCTAATTCCTCTAATTTTTTCACCAAACTGGCTTCCGTATATCTAGCAGGATGCTGAGTGAATCTTTCCGTAGCAGTGATTTCAGCATACTCCAAAGATTGGCCTTTCGTTAAAGAAGGAAGACTATCCTTCGTTAATTCATCCTCTACATCCTCTCCATCTTCATCAGTTCCTTCTAAATAAACTTTAAGGAACCCTTCAAAAGTTATGATTTCTCCTTTAGCTGTAAATCTTTCATCGGTATTATCTAAAGATATTCCCACGTTAGTTCTTTCAAACTCCGCATCAGACATTTGAGAAGCTAAAGTTCTTTTCCAAATTAAATCATACAACTTGGCCTGAGATGAATCCCCCTTTACAGAATGCAAACTCATATCCGTAGGACGAACAGCCTCGTGAGCTTCTTGAGCTCCTTTAGATTTCGTATTGTAACTTTTTCTCTTAGAGAACTTGTCTCCATAAGAAGATTTAATCTCCTTTTCAGCTGCATCTAAAGCTGTATCACTTAAGTTCACAGAATCAGTTCTCATATATGTGATCTTCCCTGATTCATATAATTTTTGAGCTATACTCATAGTTACTCCCACTGGGTAACCAAGTTTCCTTCCTGCCTCTTGTTGTAAAGTAGAAGTTGTAAAAGGAGCCGCTGGTGATTTTTTAGCAGGTTTCTTTTCTAATTTGTCAATGCTAAAGTTAGCAGATTGACATTTTTTCAAGAAAGTTTCTGCGTCTTTTTGAGAATCAAATCTTTTTCCTAGTTGAGCTTTGAACTTTTTACCGTCAGCCGTAAAATCAGCTACTACCCTATAACTAGAGGTTGAGGTAAATCCTAATATTTCACGTTCTCTTTCTACTAATATTCTTACTGTTACAGACTGAACCCGTCCTGCTGACAATGATGGCTTTACTTTCTTCCAAAGAACTGGAGAAAGTTCAAAACCTACTAACCTATCTAAAACTCTTCTAGCCTGCTGAGCATTTACTAAGTTATAATCTACTTTTCTCGGATTTTCAATGGCTTTAAGAATAGCTGGCTTTGTAATTTCACTAAAGACAATTCTTTTTATTTTATCATCTGTTAGTTTTAATGCTTCCATTAAATGCCAACTGATAGCTTCTCCTTCTCGATCCTCATCCGTAGCTAACCAAACCATTTCAGCTCCTTTAGCTAACTTTTTCAACTCGGCTACTACCTTTTTCTTGTCTTCTGAAACTTCATAAGATGGCTCGAAAGCATTATCTACATCAATAGCTTTATTTCCAGATATTAAATCTCTAACATGGCCGTAAGATGACTTAACTACAAAGTCTTTTCCTAGATACGACTCTATAGTTTTGGCTTTGGCCGGGGACTCTACAATAACGAGATTTTTCATGAAGGTTCATTTGTTAATTGATGCTTGAGGACCCACTTTTGAGCATTGCAACGCAACAATACATTTCTTAAAAACGTGCAAATTAACACTAAAGAATCTGAGTTCACCAAATAATAATCTTCATATTCCAACAACTATTAATGATAAACTTATGTATTTACGAATCTCAATGTCGATTTAGAAATCTATTTACTAAAGCGTTAAATCACTTTTTAGAAGGGAATTCTTTAGTATAAATTTGATAAAAGTTCAACTGACAACTAACCTGATTACTTTAGCCATTCCAAAGAATCTGTGTGATTAAGAATTTTTTTAATAGAATTTCCGGCTCATCCTTAAAGGTGTTCGCTTTCCTTTTTTGTCTATCATTAATTGCTAGAATCTTTACTTTATTCCCTTTAGTCATAGACCATGATGAATCTACTTATCTAGTCATCGCTAACGAGTGGCTAAAAGGAAACATCCCTTTTAAAGATTACATAGATATTAAGCCAGTAGGAATATATGGGATATACGCACTGTTAACGGCATTGTTTGGGCAATCTGTTTTAGCAATAAGGGTGCTTACCATTTTAACCATTAGTTCTACTGCATTTTTCTTATTTAAGGCTGGGAAAGAAGCTAAAAAAAGCAACTTCAGTTCTCTTGCTAGTGGCGCTCTATACATTGCTCTTATTTCTGTAGATCAATGGGGATGGTCAGGAAACACTGAGATATTCTTCAACCTATTTACTGCTGCTAGTCTGTATTATCTTCTAAAACAGAAAAAATCATTATCTCAATATTTTCTTGTTGGATTACTCATGGGGATTGGTTTTATCATTAAATATCATGTGATATTTGACTTCACAGCTTTTCTCTTATTTATATTCTGGGTAAGCAAAGACAACCTCAAAGATTTATTCTATAGAATTTCAATTACAGGTCTTAGCTTTTTAATTCCTTTTGGGTTAGTCAACTTGTTCTATTACTTAAGCGGAAATTACAGTGAGTTTTTAGAAGTGTCTTTTGTTATCCCCTCACGTTACTCATC
>CAJXOV010000246.1 GCA_913057815.1 uncultured Flavobacteriales bacterium | reverse complement strand
AATAAATTAAGTATCTTAGTCTAAAACCTGTAACGGTTATTTAGGACTAGACAATTTTAATTGACCTTGAAAAATCTGTTCCTTTCAGCTCTATGATATAAATTCCTTTGTTTAAAGTGGGCAATTGGAATTCCATATTATTTATAGGTAGTGATGAAATATGAAGGAGTTGTCCTATAGAGCTGTAAATTTTAATTTGATAATTACTATTAGAAACTGAGAAATGAACTGAATTAGAAATGGGAGTGAAATAGAAAAATTCAGTTTCTGAAGAGTTTTCGAAAATATTATCGATTAAGTCTACGGTTACTTCTAGAAAGTCCTCGGTAAGCACAGGACAGTCGATAATCGGAATAGAAAAAAGGTCAATTCCTGGAATTATTTCCACAGAATTTTGTTCTATTATTCCCCATACGTGATAGATTCCTGGAGGAAGAGAGCTGAAATCATAATTGGCTTCTTGTACTGAGATAACCATATTATTCTCATCGCTAATTATGTATTGGTAAGGAAGAGTAGTATTAGATGTATTTGAGAATTCAACTATAAAAGTTTCAGGGTTGTTCAAATAAATTGTTTCATGATCTAATCCTTCAGAAGTGAGTACTTCTCCAGAGTCATCCGAGAAAGTTACCGTGGCAGTACTTGTAGCAGAACCACATTCATTACTAGCAATAATAATATATGTTCCGGATTCGTTCACTTCACAACCGCTATTGTTTCCACAAAAGTTGGGTATCCAGTTATAGTTATAATCTAAGTTTTGTTTTTGTGCTAATTCTAAATACAATGGTGGTGAACAAGCAAAAGTATCAATTAGAATACTCTCCGGGGTTTGACTAAAAGTGAGATCAATATTATACGAGCCACAAATATCAGACTCAAACATAACTTGACAGGTTCCTAGGAAATTTTCTGCTACAGTAAGAGTATGAATATTACTTTGATTTGTAGTCTCCGTTTCTATAATTCCGCAAGAAGAGTACAATTGGCCTGAATATAAGTTTTGGCAGTTATGTGTGGTTAAAAAGAATGAGCCAGTACCAATGGTATCGGAAAACAAGAGATTGTTGTCTAAATCAATAATCTCAGCTATGATTTGATCACTTCCATTGTCTGAATGATAAATATATTCAACTTCAGGATCAAAATTAAATACAGCAATATCTATAAGCTGATGATTGGACTGGCTTGATAGAGAATGGACTTCAGGCAATCCACTACTAATAACTTCTATCTGCCCATTGTTCCATTCATTTCCGTCTAATAATTTCAGGTGAATTACATGTGCTTTGCAATATGTTGATTGAGCTTGTCCGTTCCAAATAACCTGATTGGAATTACAAATAGTAGGGACTATAGGAGGGAAAAAAACAGTGTTGTTTTGAACTACTAAATTTCTTATTCTTTGACAGCCATTAATGTCTACGGTTGTAACCTGATAGGTTCCAACAATCACTAATGCTGAATCAGAATCCTCGGTAACCGATATTATAGAGCCGTTATTGTTAAGGACACTCCACTCGATATAGGAATATAAATTAGGGAATGCGACATGAATCCAGTCAGAAATAGAATCTGAACAAATACCATTTGGTGGAGTTATTACACTAGTATTAAATCCACAATCTCCATTAGAAGAAATAGACTGAGAATTAGAATTAATGAGAATAAATAAGCAGCATGCCGATAGCAAAAGGAAATTTTTCATCTTAGAGAAGGTTTCTAATAAGATGATAGCTAAACCAATAAAGTTGTATGAGGTGTTGATGTTTTAATAAGTGCGGTATTTATCCCTCTTGCAAATTGGCCAAAAATCCAGATGAACATTGGTGAAATTAGGAATATCGTCCTCAGAATGATTAAATATTTCAAGGGATTATTTAAAACAAAAAAAGGCAGATTCCGAATTCGGAATCTGCCTTTAAATTTTTATTCTAAGGATTTTTACTTTAACAATTCATCCATAGTTTCTATAGCCACACTGTGATAGTTAGGTCTAGCCTTTGTATAAATTTCTTTAGCCAAATCTACTCTTCCAGTTTCCTTAAACGCTTTGTAAAGAGGAGTGAGGAACTTTCTTCTTCCTACAGAAACTAAAAACTCTTCAGCTCTAGGGAAAGCAGTATCATAATCTCTATAAATGCTCTGTTCTAACCATTCGAATAGAACTTCATTGTTCCCTATATTACTAATATCGAAAGTAGCATCTAACTTAGCCATAAAAGGAGCTTTTAATCCTTCAGGAAGTTGACTTAAGAATCTAACTTTTTCTTGGTATTTCCAGTCATTCCACGGAAGAGTAGAAACATCAGAATTGTCAGCCATAGAAGCAGCCAATGCATCCACCTTTACCATTTTATCTGAATCGATCTTAGGCATGTTTGTAGGAAGTCCTTTTCCATAAATCCATGCTTTAATATCTAATTCTGCAGCCTCTTCCTCTGAAAGTAGATTAGCCATTAAGTAATCGATGAATCTTTCTGTATCCATTACTTGGAAAGAATGTGCAGTAAAGTATTCCTTTAAAAATTTGTCAAATCTCTCTCTTCCTAATTTCTCTTCCATTAAACGTAAAAAGAAATATCCTTTGTCATATGCTATGGCAGTCATACCGTCATCCGGACTTCTTCCTTCTAAGCTTAATTTAAGTTCAGTATCTTCAGGATTATCTCCACCTAAAATTTCCTCATTTTCAGATATAAGTCCTTGTTGAGAAAGAAGGGCTAGCATTTCAGAATACTCTCTTCCGTACACGGCTTCCATAATTCTCATTTCGAAATACACCGTGAATCCTTCATTCAACCAGAAATCATCCCAAGTAGAATTAGTAACCAAGTTCCCACTCCAGCTATGCGCTAACTCATGTGCTATAAGAGATGTTAACGATCTATCACCAGCTATAATAGTAGGCGTAGCAAAGGTTAGTCTTGGATTCTCCATTCCACCAAATGGGAAGGCAGCAGGAAGAACAAGCACATCATACTGATCCCACACATATTTTCCATAAAGTTTTTCTGCTTCTACCAGCATTTCATCCATTTCTTGGAACTCATAATGAGCAGCTTCTATCATTTCTGGTACGGCATAAACTCCTGTTCTGTCACCTATAGCTCTGTATTCTACATCACCTACAGCCAGTGCTAATAAATAACTAGGAATAGGCTGGTCCATTTTAAAGGAATAAACACCTGTATCGTTTTTCTCCAATGGATTTTCCGCACTCATAAGCGCTAATAAATCCTTTCTAACTTTTACCGTAGCATCATATGTATATCTAACACCAGGGCTATCCATACACGGAATCCAGGTTCTAGCTAGAATAGCTTGACTCTGCGAGAATAAAAATGGTTTTTCACCATCTACCCATAATAAAGCACCTGCTTCAGGGCTTGTTTCGTAAGAGATAGAAACTTGCTTAGATTCAGGTTGAATAGGAATAGTAAGAGATCTACCTAATAAATTATTATCCTCACCTAGCTGAAAAGCAGATTCTTTTCCGTCTACCGTAATTTGATAGTTTGATAAATCCTTTACATCAAAAATCACCTCTTTGGCATCATCCGCATTGATGAGGTCGAAAGTAGCGGTAGCTGTAATAATTCGAGTTTCGAAATTAACTTCAGCATTCCACGACAAGTGCTTTACTCGACTTTCGTTAGGAGCTGAGTATGAGTGATGATCTTTCACCAGTTTATTCATAGCTATACGTTTTTGGATATTGGTTTTATCTTCTTTTTTTTCAGGCGCGGTGCAATGGCTAAATAGCAACACAACAGCACAAAGTCCTGCCCATAGAGTATTGGATGTTTTCATAAAGTTTTTTCGATAATTAAAGTCTGCAATTTAGTGAATCATCTTTAGTAGATAGTAGTAGAGTCATTGGCGGTTTGAAGACATTGTGGTCTGCAAATACATATTGAAATGACTCAAAACTTGCTAGAATTGATCTGGATGAACAATTCTAGCAAAAGGTATTTTTTTAACTTTAGAGCTTATCTAAATTGTCACATGATCCAATTCCAAGGAGAAATACTTAAGCCAGAAAAATATCCGAATGCAGCTTGCTTAATGGTTCCTGGAGATATGAAAAAGCTCTTTGGTAGAGCTAATCCAAGAGTGAAGATTTACTTTGATGGTCACTTGTACAGAGGTTCTATAGCCAATATGGGGTTGGGGCCAATGATAATTATGCCCAAGGATATAAGAAATAAAGTCCATAAATTTCACGGAGACATGATAGATGTGAAAATAGAATTGGATACAGAAGAAAGGGTAATAGAAGTGCCAGAACTATTGCAACGCTTATTTGAATCTAACCCAGAGTTATTAAAAGTTTACAACGAGATGAGCTATACCAATCGGAAAGAGATGAGCAGGTCTATTTCAGAAGCCAAAAGGGAAGAAACTAAATTGAAAAGATTGATAAAAGCTACAGAACTATTAAAAGCTAAACTTTAGATCGACTGAAGGTTAACTAGGTTTTTATAGACACCGTCTTTAGCCAGAAGTTCTGCATGAGTTCCTTGTTCCTCAATACCACCATCCTTAATCACTAAAATTTTATCGGCATTTTGGATAGTACTTAACCTGTGTGCTATTACCAGAGAAGTTCTGTTCTGCATAAGGTTGTTAATCTGTCTCTTATACACATCTGACGCTGCCGACGAATAGAGAGGTGTA
>CAJXOV010000245.1 GCA_913057815.1 uncultured Flavobacteriales bacterium | reverse complement strand
ATGTAGAGAGGTCTCGTGGGCTCGGAGATGTGTATAAGAGACAGCTCCTTAGCATCATTCGAAGCATAAACCTCTGCCAATGCTCTCAGCTCTGAATTAGAACCAAAAATCAAATCCGCCCTCGAACCAATCCACTTTACGTCTCCTGTTCTCCTATCTCTACCGGCAAACACTTTATCATCCTCAGAGGTAGCGCTCCAAGTAATTCCAATATCCAATAAGTTTACAAAGAAATCGTTGGTAAGCGTTTCAGGCTTCTCCGTAAATACACCCTGCATTGATGTGTTATAATTGGCATTTAGCATTCTCAACCCTCCCACTAAAACAGTCATTTCCGGTGGATTTAGAGTCAACAAATGAGCCTTATCTAATAATAGTTCTTCAGCAGATGTTTGGTGATCAGTTCTGATGTAATTTCTAAATCCATCTGATAATGGTTCTAAAGCCTTAAATGATTCTACATCTGTATTTTCCAATGAAGCATCAGTTCTTCCTGCATGGAAAGGAACTTTTACAACATGACCTGCATTCTTGGCAGCTTCTTCTATTCCAACAGAACCTCCTAAAACTATTAAATCAGCTATAGAGACTTTTTTATCTCCAGAACTAGCATTGAAATCATTCTTTATTCCTTCATACACCGCCAGTACTTTGGCCAATTGATGAGGGTTATTCACTTCCCAATCTTTTTGTGGTGCCAGTCTAATTCTTCCTCCGTTAGCTCCACCTCTCTTATCAGATATTCTGAACGTAGAAGCCGAAGCCCACGCAGTAGAAACCAGCTCCGAAACAGTAAGTTCGGAAGTTAATATATTCGTTTTTAGATTCTCTGCATCAGTATTTGAAATAACTTCATAATTAGGCACAGGAATTGGGTCTTGCCAAATCAATTCTTCTTGAGGAACTTCCGCTCCTAAATAAAGTTTTTTAGGTCCCATGTCTCTGTGACATAATTTAAACCAAGCTTTAGCAAAAGCCTCTTCGAAAGCACCATGATTCTCTTGGAAATGTTTGGAAATTTTCAAATATTCAGGATCCGTTTTTAACGCGATATCCGCTGTACTCATCATAAGCGCTTGTTTCTGAGAAGCATCTCCAGCTTTTGGAGCCATTTCTGCTTGAGAAGCCGCTGTGGGTGTCCACTGGTTAGCCCCTGCTGGACTCTTCGTTAGTTCCCACTCATATCCTAAAAGCACTTTAAAGTAATCATCATCCCACTTAGTTGGGTTTGGTGTCCAAGCACCCTCTAACCCACTAGTAATAGTGTCATCACTTACTCCAGAACCAAAAGAATTCTTCCACCCCAATCCTTGCTCTTCTATACTTGCTCCAGCTGGCTCTACACCAACATGCTCAGGATCTCCTGCTCCGTGTGCCTTTCCGAATGTGTGTCCACCAGCTACTAATGCTACCGTTTCTTCATCATTCATAGCCATTCTTCCAAATGTCTCTCTAATATCATGTGCAGACCCCATAGGATCTGGCTTTCCTCCTGGCCCTTCAGGATTTACATAAATTAATCCCATGTGAGCCGCTCCTAGTGGGTTTTCCAAATCTCTTTCTCCAGTGTAACGCTTATCATCTCCTAACCATTCTGTTTCTGATCCCCAGTAAATATCTTGTTCTGGTTCCCAAATATCAATTCTACCACCAGCAAATCCGCTCGTCTTAAAGCCCATGGATTCCAATGCACAGTTTCCTGCCAAAATCATTAAATCCGCCCATGAGATTTTCTTTCCATATTTCTGTTTGATTGGCCATAAAAGAAGTCGTGCCTTATCCAAGTTCCCATTGTCTGGCCAACTATTTAGCGGTGCAAAACGCTGTGAGCCTGAACCAGAACCTCCTCTACCATCCTGAATTCTGTAAGTTCCAGCACTGTGCCATGCCATACGAATAAAGAAAGGACCATAATGCCCGTAATCTGCTGGCCACCAGTCTTGAGAATCCGTCATCAAAGCAAACAAATCTTTCTTCAATAGTCCTAAATCCAAACTGAGAAATTCTTTGTTATAATCAAACCCATCTTCCATAGGGTTAGATTCTGCTGTATTCTGTCTTAATATGTTTAGGTTTAGTTGATTTGGCCACCAGTCTCTATTGGTAGTACCGCCACCGGCACTACCACGAAGGGTACCACCCATAAAAGGACAGCTACTGATATCCCCATTTCCATTATGATTATGATCACTCATGTAATTCTATTTTTTTTTAGGGTTTAACTTAAAAATAGTAAGTCGAGTAACACGACATACTATGTTACATGGTAAAAATAACAAATAGAATTAATAGATAATATCAATTAATTCTATCACAGGTATTGACATAATCAATGCGCCAAAAACAAAATCACTGTACTTTTCTAAGAGCTTCTACCCTGCTGTTAACTTGGAGCTTTTTGTAGATGTTTTCTACATGCTTCCGAACGGTGCCTTTACTAATTATTAAATTTCCAGCTATTTGCTCATAGGTTAACCCTGTACTTAAATGAGTTAAAATCTCTTTTTCTCTTTTAGTTAATCCATAATCAATTTCTGGTGCAGTCTTTGGCTTTCCTAAACGGATTAGGGAAAGTGATTTTTTGGCAATCTCAGGACTCATAGGAGCTCCTCCTGCCATTACTTCTTCAATAAAGTTGTGCATTTCAGAAGGATTTTCATCCTTTAAAAGATAGCCTTGTGCTCCAGCCAAAATAGCATCAAAAATATTTTCCTCATCATCATAAACAGAACACATGATCACTTTTATATGAGGAAACCTCTGTGAAACCTGAGCTGTAGCCTCTATACCATTCATAATAGGCATATTGATATCCATAAATAAAATATCTAGATTAGAATTTTTGTTTAAGTTCTCTAAAAGCTCTTTTCCGTGAGATGAAATGGAAACCACTTTTAAACCAGCTGCCAGCTCAATTTTATTCTTTAGTGCCTCAGCTAGTCTAGGGATATCATCTACAATTCCTATTTTAATCATGATCTACTATTTACTTCAAAGCTAGATTAAGTAACTCTTTTTAAAATACGCAAAAGAGCGTATTTCAAACATCTTAAACTCTCTCCAAATTGCATTCTGAATAAATACTCTCCGTTTATTCATTCAAAGGCACGCTAAATTCCAATAGTGTGCCTTTGTTTTTTTCAGAGTTAATAGTAAAAGATCCTTTCAATTCTTCTACTCTTTCTTGCATGTTATTTAACCCGTAGCCTCTTTTAATTTCAGCTTCAACAAAACCTACACCATCATCACTAATAGAAAAACTAATAGCTTCTTTGTTTCCTGTAATTTGGACAATGATGTTTCTACAACCAGAGTACTTAAATGAATTATTAATAGCTTCCTGACAGACTCTAAATAGATTAATCACCTGAGCAGTTGTCAGCTTATGATTTAACCCACTAAAATCAACAGTTAATTCTATATTGAAAGTCTTAGAATACTTTAGTGTTAACTGAATTAGCTTATCCCTGAATTTATCCAAGGTGATTCCTTCTGTTTTTATAGCCCATATTGTTTCTCGGAGCTGACTCATAGCACTTCTAGAAGAATCTCCCAGCTCTGATAATTCTGCTTTTAGCTTTTCATCTGTTTCTACATAAAGCTTCTGATCTATTACTGATGCCATATAAGTCAATTCGGACCCGATATTATCA
The DNA here is from genome assembly GCA_913057815.1 of uncultured Flavobacteriales bacterium. Classification (GTDB taxonomy): domain Bacteria; phylum Bacteroidota; class Bacteroidia; order Flavobacteriales_D; family Sanyastnellaceae; genus ASP10-05a. The sequence goes on along the minus strand of CAJXOV010000245.1, from coordinate 1,080 downwards.
TGTAAATCTCTGGATATTCTCAGCCTTTCATCTTGTAAGTCTAACTTGGCCTTTTGTGCTAACTTCTCCTTCTTAAGTACTAGCTGGCGTAGCAATGCAAGAACTAAAAGAATAACCGCTACAAATATGATAATCCAAATATTTCTTTTTCGAAGCTCCAGTTCTTTTTCTGCGATTACCTTCTCTTTCTCTGCTTGAAGCTTTTCCTTTTCTAAATCTTTAATAACTTGAAGTTTCTCAGTATTCACCATACTATCCTTGGTAGCATGAAAAAGCTGAAGGTATTTCACTGTACACATGGCATCACCCTTCGTTTCACAGTAGCGGTAATACGTATTGTAAACGTCTCTTTTTTTCTCTAAACTTTCCGAGTCCAAAGCAAAAATCAACGCACTGTCTAACCACATCTTGGCCTCTTCTATTTTATCTCTCCTAATAAGAACATCAGCTTTATTATTCATACTAGTAGCTAGCCCATGACTACTTCTACCTATTTGATTTAATCTAACAGATTTAGATATATAATAATCTGCTGAATCCAAAAGCCCTTTCTTCATAAATGTATTCCCTATATTATTACAGGTTTGCATTAAGTCGGACTCCATCAAGGTATCTAAAGACAAAACTTTTCTATGATAAAAAATAGCGCTATCAGGCTTATTCCAATCATCATAATTAATAGCTATAGCATTTAAACTGGCAAACAATGCCTCCTGCCCATCGCTAACCTTATTCAAGGCTATTTGAACACCGTTTTTACCATGAAAAATTCCTTTTTCATAAAAGGCTATATCATGATATACATTAGCCAAGTAGGAATGTGCAATGCTTTCATATTTGGGTAGATCTAAATTTCTTGAAATTTCTATCATTCCCAATGCATGCTTGATAGCTTTTTCACTTAACCCTGCATCTTGAAGCAACCAAAACCTGTTGGTTTTTAAAGAGAAAAATCTATTATACTGATTCGATTCATAGAGCTTAGCCAAAGCTAATTTCTCATAGACTTTAGTACTATCTGATTCCCTATTTCCTGTCTCTTATACACATCTCCGAGCCCACGAGACCTCTCTACATCTC
>CAJXOV010000244.1 GCA_913057815.1 uncultured Flavobacteriales bacterium | reverse complement strand
GGGCTCGGAGATGTGTATAAGAGACAGGTAGTAATCACTTCTTCTTCATTTGGAATTACTGGACATTTAGGTTCGTCATCTTTATCACATGATGAAATAGAAGCTGAAAGCGCTACTATTAAAAGTAAGTAAAACGGTTTTTTCATTAATAATTGTTTTTATAAAGCTGTTAGGTTTTTGAAACAGCGTTGCAAATATAAACCATTTTGCAACAATGATGCATTTAAAGAATGGGAAATTTACAAATTACTAAAACAAACCTAACACGCTATAAACCTGATTATTGAATTGAGCTATTTATAATTTAGCGTTTTTACCTCAATAGCTACTCTATCAAAAGTCAGTTTAGACTCTGATACAAATCACCTTCCAACCTACAATACAACATTAACTTCGGTTCCAATAAAAACCGAAACAATGAACGCAAAAGAAATGATGTCAACTCCAGTAGTGGTGGCAAGAGGGACCGCCAAATTGTCCAAAACAAAAGACCTGTTTACTCGTAACAAAATCAGTGCAGCTCCAGTACAAAACGAAAAAGGAGATATAGAAGGTATCATCACCTTCACCGATATTTCAGCGGTTCATAATGATGAGCTATTGGTAAGAGATATAATGACTAAAAGAGTACATGTATGTCCCTTAACAGCGCGAGCTAAAGACATTGGAGCTATTATGACTACCGAAAAGATTCATCACGTAATAGCTATGGATGATGGAGAAATATGTGGGATGATTAGTTCTTTGGATGTTATTCTCGCTTTGAACAGGTAATAATTCTTCTCCTATCACTAAACCAAGACTTGTCTCTATCAAATACTAATAGTTTTTAAACTTGATGGAAAGCCTTCTTATTTCTCACTAACAGCTTTATTGAATCACAATTTTTCTCGAAAACTGCGTGTTATCAGTTGTCAATATTAAAAAATAAATCCCTGCTGGAAATTTCTGAACATCTACATTAATTATTTCCGAGTTGATAATTTCATTTTTCCAAACAGTTGATCCTGAAATATTCACCAGCCTAGTAAACTTCACCTTATTACTTGAATTATAAAACATGATGGATAATTTATCACTCACTGGGTTAGGAGAAACTGTAAATTCAAAAGCACTACTCTCTTCTTCAATTCCATTTGGCAAAACCACAGTAATAGATCCAAACTGCGTTACTGCATGACTTCCTACAGAACATTCGTAGTCATATTCCCCGGTCATGTTGAACGTATGCTGGTGTGTCCATCCAGAACCATCTGGACCATATGAGAAATCTTCAGGTCCAGAAGTAGTAGTAACATTATGCCAGCCTTCTATATTCTCCCAAATAACAATGTCTCCTTGTTCTATAGTCAATTCCTGAGGACTAAAATATGGGTCAACAGTATCATCATCAGGTGTTCCTCCCGCAGTAACAGTCCAGGTAGTTTGTCCGAAAGAGGATAAACAAATAGTAATAGAGAGAAAGGAAATAAAAAGTGATTTTAACATGTTACGTTGATTTTAAATAATTTTCATCAGTTTAAACACCTTCTTGGTCAATCTAAAAATCTTTAAACTGTAATGGCTACAATGATACTGTCCATATTAAAAAAAGTAGTTAGCAATTAATCTCTATTATTTAGCAATTTTGGAAATCTCAGATTTGAGTTGAGTTGGAGTAAGTGCCGTATGAGTTTTTACAAACCGTGTATATGAGCTATGGCTATCAAAATTCAGTTTAAATACTATTTCCTTATGTGATAGTTTTTCAACTATCAATAAACGTTTAATCTCGATCAGTAATTCTTCATGAATAAGCTGTAATGGTGACTTGCCAAAGTACTTTTTTACATCGGTAGAAAGTTTAGAAGCAGGGACATGCAGTAATTCCGAATAGTCCTTTAAATTTCTAACAGAAGAAAATTGTTCTTCAACCAACGACATAAACTCTCGAGCCAATCTAGATGATTTATTTACAGATGTTTTCTGAGGTAATAATTCAAAGAGTTCGAAAAGCAAGAAGCCTGTCAAATGAATTAATTTCTGAGGTTTCATTGGACTTTTCTTCTCATAAATGTCCATCAACTCTTTAAAAATTAAATCCAATTTTCTAAACTGAATATTGTCTAATTCTATTTTAGGAAACTCTCTAAACTTTTGAACCAAATTCACATACAGAGGCGCTGAACACTGTGACATAAATTCCTTAGTAAACTGAATGAGCATTCCTTTTTCAGCAGGTTTTCTTTTCACCAAATGAACCTGCCCTGGAGATACTATAAATATGCTTTTTGGAGTAATACTGAATTCTTCAAAGTCTATGATCTGTTTGCCACCTTCTCCATGCTTAAAAAGCAAAATTTCAAAATAACTATGTCTATGAAGAATACTGAAATCATACGGATTCTTATAGTCAATAGGCTCTACTACAAACGATTCTTGAATATTTTCATTTAACGAAGCCTTGGTTGACATGTTTTTCCTGATAATGAATCATAATAATCCAAAAGAGTCTCTCCTTCGGCAGTACTGAAGGTTTAAATTTAAGACAGAAATAAAGTTTATTCTCAAAAGAAAAGCCACATTATTGATAAGCCATGAGTGAATACTACACTCCTAATAAAATTTAACAATTCATTTAGAGGGTTATTGAATTCCAACAAAACCTTCTGCATTACGTGATTATGAATATGCTACTTTCATTATACATTTTATGAATCATGTATTTTTACATCTCATGAAGTTTATAGCTTTAAATATCTTCTGCGTTGCCATAGAAGTGACAATCTTGATTCTTTGCTTTTCAGGAATTCTAGCTATGAGTTATGGAGATTTAGCAGATAATAATTACTTAGTTCTTATTGGAGTACTGCTATGTCAAATTCTCCTTACAATTCTGGCATATAAATATTCTTCTAAAGAAAATTTGAATGAATATCTTAAAGCTATACTCTTTATTTTCATAATTACTGCTATTTGGATTTCGGTGACTATAGAAATTCATTATAGGTTTTTGATTACTGGGTTTTAGGAATTCAACCCCAACCCCAACTAATAGAATCAAAGTTTCACCGTAAGACCACCCATTACTATGCCATGTCCTGCTCCAGCTTCTATATAAGCTCCTACGTTCTCAACAAACATAATTCTCACTCCTATTCTAGCCAGTAGCGCAAAGGTATTTAGGTTTACAAAATCGGCATCACTAAATCCCGGGCTGTCTGTTTCTAACTTCCAGTGGTTTATCTTATAACCCATCCCAAAAGAACCGTAAGGATCTATGATTTTCCCTAATCCCAGACGATAATTAGCTCTGGCTACACCAGATAGTTTTCTTCTAGAAATATCAAAATTATCGTTTAGCTCATCGTTTTCATCGAACCCTAGCCAAGTAGACGAGGCCTTACTGTATGCCAACTCAATTCCAAATCCGATTTTATCTTGAAAAATTCCTTCATACTGAATACTAACAGGTCCAAAATCAGATGAATTATAATCGTTCTCGAAATTGTATGCTTCAAACAGTACATCAGCGTTTATCAATGAATAGCCATATCCAACAGAAATATAGTGATCAGAGATATCTTCGAATTGAGAAAATGTATTGGAAACTGAAAAACATAAAGCAAGTAAGACAGTAAATAGTTTAGCAAATTTCATAAGTAAAGGTGTTTAGTTCTTTCCGCTAAAATCTATGTTTATTAAATATATCCAACAAATTGATTAGAATTTTCTACTCTAGACCATCAACTGTAACATTTACCTACAACAAATTAATGTCAAAATATAGGTGATGATACAAACCTTTTAAAACCTCTAGAAATTAGCTGGTCTTAAATTCTAAAAAACCAACCTCGGCACAGACTTCTTAAATAATCTGAGTAAAGCATGAACAAAAATCCAACAAGACAAAATTTTAATTCTTCTCATTAAGTCATTTATCTATCAGAGCCCCCATATCAAAAAGGTAGCTTCACATGATGATCATCAATTTTAATGATTTCATTGATGATGTAAGCCCTTTTTCTCAGTTGATGAAGAGAGACAAACTTGCGATTAATACGGTAGCCTTCAGTTACACCATTATTTAAAATTCTAGTGAGCTTCCTGAACGATTTGTAATAGGTGCTATCGGAGTTAGGCAATTGATAAAACACACCTTTACCATCCGCCACAATGAAAGGAAAATCTTGGAAACGGTATTTTATAACTAAAGTCATCAAAATGAATTGTGTAACACCAAAGCATTATATTTACTCGGTAAATATAGTAAGTGTTACACAGAAGGTGTTTATACACGTACGTTGATGTTTAATTTGAAATCGGCAATGTCCTTCTTAACTGATTTCGGAAAGAGCATCTTTTATTTGGCGGAGCCCATTTTATTTTAGGGTGTTTAAAACATTGCCAAGTCTTTATCGGAAAACCGTTGAAAGTTTTACTTTCAAAACGTTAGACGTTTCTAAAGACTTGATGAAATTAGTTGATTTTCAATGGAAAGTCAAGGTTTTAAAAGAGAAAAAGGGAAAATGGGTTTTAATTTATGCTCTTTCAACATAGAATTGAACGTTTCTTAGTCGAAGTCTAAAACACATACAATTCTCTGGCAAAATCTTAAGAAGGGAGTAATTTAGTTCCGATATTCAAACTCCGTTTTTTCTAAGAAGAAAGAAGGAAAAAAGACTAATAGAAAAAAAAAACTAAACACAACACAGCACATATTTCAGACAGCAAGCTGAACCGAAACATGTCCTTACGTTG
>CAJXOV010000243.1 GCA_913057815.1 uncultured Flavobacteriales bacterium | reverse complement strand
AATGTAAAACAGTGTAAATCTAGTATAAACCATTGCAAAACTGAAGTTAACGAATATTTATAATCGAAAGATGTCTGTTCTAAATTAGTTGATCAAGTTATGAAGACCTCTTAAAAAATCATGAGTAATAGCGGGAGTAGAAAGGTTTGAGAATGAATAAAACGTTAATTAATCTTTCTTGGCATTTGTTGGCGATTTTTTAGACACATCAGCGGTTAGTTTTGGGCTGTCCTTTCTGTGATGAACTTGTGATTTTTAAAGAAATCTAAAAAGGACTCTAAACCTTTATTCATGAAAAAGCTTCTACTCTTTATATTAGTCTTTACTAGTATTTCTTCCTTCGCTCAAATTTCAGGAGAAGTAACCGATGAAAATGATACACCGCTTGACTTAGTTACTATTTCACTTATGAATGCCTCTGATTCGTTATTCATAACCGCGGAATACACTGATGAACAGGGCCAGTTTAGTTTTCTGAACATAGAGGAGGGAAGCTATATAGTCATAGTTAACAGAATAGGATATTCAGTTTATGAGGAAGTCATTCTATTGGCAGATTTAGAAAGTCCAGTGAGCATCGGAGTCATAAAACTATTTGTCAATACTACTTCTTTAGACGAAGCAGAGGTTTCATCTAAAGTTCCTTTTATAGAGCGTCAGATAGATAGAATAGTAGTGAATCCTGAAGCTATGATAGCCAACGAAGGAAGCAGCGCACTGGAGATATTAGAGAGGACTCCAGGACTCTCGGTGGATAACAGTGGAAATATTATGTTAAAAGGGCGCTCAGGTGTAGCCATCTTTATAAACGACAAGCCTAGTTATTTATCTGGATCTGAATTAGAAAATTATTTAAGGTCGTTGCCATCTGGTTCCATTAAGAGAATAGAGATTATGGAAAACCCTCCAGCTAAATATGAAGCTGAGGGAAATTCAGGAGTAATCAATATAATTTTAGCCAGAAACACATTAAAAGGCTTTTACGGAAACTTATCTACGAGCTACCGACAGGGAGTTACCAATGGCAGTAACAACTCTCTAAATTTGAATTACAATCAGAAAAAATTAAGTCTGACTGCTAATCTTAGCGGAGGTTTCTTCAATTCGTTTCAGGATTTAAATATCAATAGATATACTATTCAAGAAGAAGAGCAAATAGGGGCTTTCAATCAGAATACATACAACTTAAGAAACGGAGAATACCTAAGTGGAAAGTTCGGAGTGGATTATTATTTAAGTGAAACTACTACGGTAGGTGTTTCTACTAAGATTTCTACTAATCCATCGGGTTCTGATGATAACAATACTTCATTGGTCTCAGACGGAATAGGAATTCTGCAGCAGCGTGTAGTGGCCGAGAATTTGACTGATTCAGAATTTAAGAACACGCTTTATAATCTTTATTTAGTGCACAAACTGGATACTTTGGGAAGTGAAATTTCTATTGATGGCGATTATGTAACTTATGATTCGGATAGAATTCAAACGTTTAAAAATCATGTGTTTACACCAGAAGATGAACTTACGTATGAAGATCAAATAAATGGTGATATTCCCTCTGAGATTGAGATTTGGGCTGCTAGAATAGATTATACTAAGCCGTTTAAGAATGGATCTAAGTTGGAGATAGGGGCTAAATATTCGGATACTAAAACAGATAATGAAGCCATATACTCCACTACTATAGAAGAAGTGACTACGCCAAACTATGGCCTGAGTAATCGATTTTTATATGATGAGCAGATTAGTGCTGCTTATGTAAACTACAGAAAATCTCTAGGAAAAGTAACAATGCAGGCTGGCTTAAGAGCTGAACAAACCAACCTTAAAGGTGATCAATTGGGTAATGTTGAACAACCTGATACCAGTTTCACCAGAGATTATATGTCTCTATTTCCCACATTCTACACTTCGATTCCTTTAGATTCGGCTGGAAGTAATACACTAATATTTTCTTATGGAAGGAGAATAGATAGACCTTATTATCAAGACTTAAACCCTTTCATTAGTCCATTGGATAGATTTACGTTTTACAGTGGAAACCCTAATTTACTACCTACCTACTCTCATAATATTTCTTTGACTTATTCTTTAAAAGGAATGTTTAACGCTACCGCTAGCTATTCTTCCACTGTAGATGGAATCAATGAAACTCTAGAAATCCAAGATGGTATTTACTACAGCCGTCCCGGGAATATTTCTTCTAACCAAACCATGAGTTTGGCTATGGATGCTAGTTTGAAAGCTAAAAAGATATATAATTTTAATGGGTATGTTGAGCTAGGGCACAGGATTTTTGAAAGCCCACTTTATAACCAACAATTGAACTCTAGTGGGTCGTATGTCTATGCTCAAGCTACCAATAGTTTTGATTTAGGAAAGGGGTGGAAGACAAGTTTAACGGGGAGATATAGAACTGATATAGTTTCTGCTCAATTAGTGATAAAGAGTTTTTGGGTAACATCTGTAGGAGTGCAGAAAAGGGTGTTGAATGATAAAGGAGTCTTGAAAGCTAATTTATCAGATATTTTCTATAGCAGAAGAGGAAATGGAATCATAAACAATTTGGAAAATACTGATGCAGATTGGGATAGTAAATTCGATTCTAGAAGTGTGCGTGTATCTTTTTCATACAGTTTTGGTTCTTCTTCTTCTTCAGGCAAGAAAAAGCATGAAAGTAAGGGTTCTGATGATGAACAGAATAGAGTCAAAAGTTAACAGCCCGTTTTCAGTGGGTTAATTTTCCCTCGTAACTCATATTCTAAATTTAGAATATAGGTTAACACGGTGAGTAGTGGCAGTGATGTAGCGTTGCAAAAAAAAAGTAATGGTATCGAACTTTAGGGTTTGGTTAACTCTTCTAATCTGGCTTTTTCTCTTTTAGATAAACTATCGATTCCACCTTTACTAACTTTATCTAATAAGTGATCTATTTCTTTTCGTTTGGCTATTTGCTTTGTGAGGTAATTTTCCTCAATGGTTCCTTTTCTCTGTACCTTAGAAAAACTACCTTTTAGCATAAGTACATTAGGATTAAAGATGAGGAGTACTATAAAAATAACCGAAGGAATAAGAATTAGAAATATTGGAAGCGGGTTCTGCATTACGGCCTCAGGAAAGAAACCTACCGCTATGAGTAAGCCAACTATTCCTCCTCCCAGATGAGCTTCATGGCCAATGTTATCATGGTTGGATTTAATTCCGTAGATAGAATAAATCACATAAGCTATTCCATATAACCAACTAGGTATCGGAATTTGAATAAATAGAGGATGTAAGTTCATACCAGGAAACAAAGCTATAGCCGCAAAAACCAATCCGCTCACTGCACCCGAAGCTCCAGCAGCACGATAGTCGCCATGGTTCTTATGAATAAATAGAGCTAATAAATTTCCGCCAATAAGACTACCGAAATAAATCAAAAAATAAATTTTCATTCCATACGCAGACTCAAATCCATCACTAAAAAAGTAAAGTGTGAGCATATTGAATATGAGGTGCATCCAATTTAGGTGAAGGAATCCTGAACTGATCATACGGATGTATTCCTTGTTTATGAGAATTCTATCTACATGAAAAGAATACTGATCAAAAAAAAGAGAGTTGTTAAAGCCTTTGTATGACATTAGTCCATTGGCCGCGAGCAGAATGATAGTGATTATACCTATTTGATCCATTTTAAAGTATTAAGCAAATAATATTCGGAGAAGACTTATGAAACTAACGAGTATACCAACTGCTAAGATTAATGCCTGCCTTTTTTTTAAGTTCCCTGATTTAAACCAAGCTAATCCACAGAGTAAGAAAGCCACACCAAAACCATAGATAATCAGTTGCTCGTCAGTGTCATTCATTAGAACAGTTCCATTTTCTAGAATGATACTTCTTATTTGCTTGTGAATAGGAGTCACTTCTAGGTTTACCGGGATATCTTCTCTTAAAGCGGTGTATATCTCTTTAGTGAACTGATCATTAATGTCTTTAAAATCAACAGTGTAAGTAGTTCCTGTTTTTACTCTGTAATTCTCACTTTTAGAAACGACTTGTTCTTGAATAACATTATTCGGGATAAAATATTCGACCAGGGTAGCTACACCAACTAAAAAAGGGATGATCGTGAGGTATTTTAGAAGTTTAGAGTACTTAGTTAAATTCATGAAGGGTAAAGCTTAGCGTAACAGAGTATGTGGATTAATCAGTAATAGTACAAAACCCAAATGTAAAACAACACGATAGACAATACCAAACCTAGTTGTTTATACTTCCAGTATTCATTGTGCTTGGCATCATATCCACTTCTTTTCAGTTTACTATAATTTATAGAGTACACACAATATAAATGATAGACTAAAAATGGAGAAACTAGAATTAGAAGTTTATGCCATATTGAAAGTTGAACTGGGTTGTTTTGATCTTCAAATGGTGAGTTGACTTTAATCTCATTCGAGATTTGGAGAAAGTCTTGATCAGAAATTTTTCTGGCTTCTAATTCGTGTTCCAGCCTGCTGCGCAGTGCAAATACTTTTCTCTTTTCTAAAAGTAGAATGAGTTGGGTATTGGTTAATTTTTCTGGTTGAAGAGGCATTACTGCAATTTATTAGAATAGATTCAAATTAAAGTGCTCAACTGATATTATTTATCTTTTTTAGTTCATTAAACTATTAATCTAGTTTTATAACTATAAAAATAGTTATATATTTGCACCATGGTAAGATCTGTCTCTTATACACATCTGACGCTGCCGACGAATAGAGAGGTGTAG
>CAJXOV010000242.1 GCA_913057815.1 uncultured Flavobacteriales bacterium | reverse complement strand
AATCTTTTCCAGATGTGATTTGCACCGCGTAAATACCTGCTGCTAAGCCACTGATATCAAGTTGTTTTTGGTTTTTAGCTTCTAAGACTATTTTTCCTGATTGGCTTAAAACAGATACGGTGAATTCTGAAACGAAAGCTGTTTCTATGTTTACCATCCCTTTAGCTGGATTAGGGTAAATGTTAAACTGCTCTTTAGAAACTTCTTCAACAGATATAGGCTCACATTCTAAATCATTTATGTATTCCCATATCAAGTTGTTAAACAGCACCGAAATTAAACCACCTTCATCAGCTACATTTCCCATACGCACTATTACCAGGCCTTCGCTAGGAACTACATTTAGGATTTGACCGTTTTTACCTTGAGCAGAATACACTTCCGCAGGAGCATTAGGCATAATATTTCCAGGGAAAACAAACTCTGTAGAAGGTATCATAAAAGTGTCTTCACTGTTTAGCCAAGTGAGGTAGCCATAAGCTTCATTTAAGTCTTGAGATGGTGAAGTCATAGATTGGAAATACTCATTATCATTAAGGAGTGTAAGTCCGTCCCAAACGCCCTCGTTCAATAGTAAATGCCCAAATCTGGCCATATTTCTAGGTTTAGAGAAAAACACATTGTTGTAACCTACAGGGAGATATGCTCCTGATATTCCTGTAGAAGTGGTAAGCTGGTTAAATACAAATAGGTTTAAGTTACTGCCAGTGGCGTTTTCCATCACTCCATCTAGTCGAGTGTAAGGACCATTGTGATAATACCAATTTTCTCCTGGAGGATTTAGATAGGTCAAACATTCAGGATCAGTACAGTCTTGTTCTCCGTTAAAATCCAACCCTGTAGTCATAGTGAGTTGGTTTTTAACTGTTATTTCAGCTTCTTGTTCAGGAGTAAGACTGGTCCAGCCTTCTCCTAAATAATCAGAGCTCGGATTATCGATGTTTATAAAACCCTGATCTTGAGCCAGTCCTACTAAAAAAGCAGTGAGTGTTTTTCCTGCAGATGCCCAATACCAAGTGCTGTCCTGAGTAAAAGTTCCGTAATACTCTTCCACCACTATTTTTCCGTCTTTCAGGATGATAAATGCTTTGCTATTGTTTTCTCCCACGAAATCAACCATAGCGTCTACTTTGTCTTGACACCAATTTAGGCTATCTATGGATAGTGTTTCCCAATCATCAGAGTCCGTAGGAGGGAAGTAGTCGGATTGCGCGTTGCAATAATTCATTGCAATCCCAAATATGACTAAAATTAGTAGGTTTTTCATGTTTTATAATCTTCAGCAAGTGCACTTAGTTCTCTGTTGTCTTGTAGGATGTTGGCCATAAAAACAACTTTTACGAAGTTAATATAATTTAATGGTGAAGTGAAGAGCTACTGAATATTAAAAAGAGTAGTCTTTGATAATAAATTGTTTACATCCGTGTTACATTAATTTACAATCGATACAGAGAAAGGGAATTATTTCCCGCTAATTTCGAAGAAACTTGTTTTTATGATAGAATCACACGTCTACTTTGGCCTTTTTAATATTCTAAGAAAATGCTGTTATGTCATCTTCTTAGTCATCCTCAATAGTGACCAAGCCAGTTCACAAATCACAGAAAAGGACGAGTTTGAAGAAGAAGCTTTGAAAGTATTTGTTGATTGTAATTTTTGTGATTTGGATTTCATTAGAAAAAACATAAGCTATGTCAGCTATGTTAGAGATACAAGAGTGGCACAAGTACATGTGCTTACTACCACTCAAAGAACGGGTAGTGGGAGTACTCAATACACTTTTAATTTTATAGGGCAATTAGAGTTTGAAGGTCAGGAAAATGTGCTTTCAACGATAGCAAACGTAGACGCCACTTCCGATGAGCGCAGAAAAATGAGGACTAAATTCATAGAAATAGGTTTGATGCACTTTGTGGCTCAAACACCCATGGTAAAACATTTATTAATTGATTACGAGCTATCCGGAGATAGTGTTAAAACGGAAGAAATTAAAGATAAATGGAATAATTGGGTTTATAAAATAAGAGCGAATGGATGGTTTAATGGTCAGGCTATTTATAAATCGAAAGATTTAAATTCTTCAATTTCTGCAAATAAAATCACTGATAAATGGAAGTTTGAGAATTGGGCTAATTTCAACTATGATGAGAGTATCTATGAATTGGATAGTGTGACTGAAATCATGAACTCAAACCGAAATTTTTATTTTGAAAGTTCGGCTATTAGATCTATCAATAATCATTGGTCTGCTGGATTAGTAGTAGCGGCTAGATCTAGCACTTACAGAAATATTCAATTCAATCAAAGAATTTCTCCTGCCGTAGAGTACAATATTTATGATTACGCGGACTTTAATAGCAAGCAAATACGACTTCAGTACAGAGTATCATACAATAATTTTCAGTATGTAGATACTACCATTTATAATCAACTTAATGAGGATTTGTTGAGCTATAATTTGTCTTTAGCAGCTGAGTTTAAACAGAAATGGGGATCAATAAATTTTTCTACCACAGCTTCTCAATATTTACATGACACATCTCTAAAAAGATTAGATCTGTGGGGGTCTGTGTCATGGCGTGTGGCTAAAGGATTGTCATTAAACGCTAACGGAGGCCTTGAATTTATTCAAGATCAAATATCTCTACCCAAAGGAGGAGCTACAGATGTAGAAATACTCACACAACAGCGTCAGCTAGCCACTAATTATTCTTATCGGGGATCTATAGGGTTCACTTATACTTTCGGTTCTATCTATAATAATGTAGTAAATCCTAGGTTTGGGAATTAGGTGCTAGAAAAAGAGGGGCATTTTAGTAATTGTCTATTTCTGTTATGATTGATTCAGTTCTTCGGGCAGTCTTTTGTAGCTTTTTCCCATCCCAAATGTAGAATTCCAAATACTCTTCTCTAAGGTCTTTTCGTTTGGTTTGGTCTTCAGTTTCATCCCAAATGATACGGTTGATAGATTTAATTATGAATCCATCTTCTCCGCCCATAGCATTCGGAAATCCGATTCCGTTTCCTTCACTGTATTGTGCATCTGCTGTGCCCCAAGCTGCTGCCATAAAATGAAAATCTGCCCCATCCCAAGCTATGTATACGTCTCCAGTAGAGCACCCGCATCCTCCTCTGCAGGGCACATGTAGTCTTATTATATCATTAACATTGTCTACACCGCTCTGTCCCATGTTGGCAGTGCCATACCCGTAAGATTCCATTGAGGAGATATCAAAAGTGCTATAGTTATTCTTAACAGAATATTTGGCTATTTCTTTGCCGTTTTTTACCGCTCTAATTTGAGTATAGAATGCCACTTCATCAAAGGTGTTTCCCAATTCATCTGTTGTAGGTTCTGTCACCAGCTTCTCTAAACCCAATAGAAATTTAACTCCACCTGGCTGAGAACTTCCAAATTGATTCTGCGCCACTAAACCTCCCCATATGAAACCAATGGTATTGTCAGCAAGGGCAGCTTTATACCAATTACTCTTTATTCCTTTTATGGTGGTAGTAGTGGTGTCTTCACTAATGAGTTTAACACTCGAAGCGATGCTAAGTTTCCGAACTACCTCGAAATCACTGCCTGGCCCTTGCCTTAAAAGTACATCATCTGCTAGGATGTAGCTATCTCTAATGTTCGAGAGAGGTGTGTCTGCTGCATTGTTCGCATAATGTTTTACATGATTGTAGCTGCTCTGACTAGAGCAAGTAAAAGTGAATAGGAGCAGAATGGAAGAGAGTGCGAGTTTCATACTTAAAAATTAATCAAAAATTAAGCCCAAAGGTTTAATGGTTGAGTTAATTGTTTGAGAATTTATGTTAGTCTGAATTTGCCAACGCCATCTTCTTGGCTTCGCTAGAGAAACGCATTCCCATATTTTTTCATTTAGAAGAGGAATGTCGGACTTCGAGCGAAGCCGAGAAGACATTGATAAGCAGACTCGTGCTAAAGTAACTATTTGTTAGAATAGTGAGTTATATTTAAACATGTTGCTTGAATATGAAGTTCTTCTAAATCTCCATTCATTAAAGCAATCTTCTTAGCTCTTGACCATTTTTGTACTTGCTTTTCTCTATAAAATGCTTGACCTATTTTAGGGTGCTTTTCAGAGTAAATTAATTTAACTGGTAGCCGATCTCTAGTGTAATTAGCTCCATTTCCTGATTGGTGTTGCGCTAATCTTCTTATCAAATCGATGGTGCTTCCCGTGTAGAAGTTCCCACCACAACATTCCAGTATGTACATGTAACCTGTTGGCATTGTGTGAATTTAATGAAATAATAGTGTTAATTTGGGATTTCCTTCCCTGTTCTCTCGGCTCCGCTCGAGAAACGCATTCCCACATTTTCCATTTAGTAAAAGACTGTCGAAATTCCTGATATGCTGAGCGTTTTAGCCGAAGTGAGCAGTTGAGAAGACATTAAAAAGCACAATAATCATCTATTCTATCTCTTCATAAAGTCCATACAAATATGGATTTCCTTCACGGATCTCTAGAGAGTAATTGTCGAAAAAGACTTCACTTTTAGATTTGTTATAGATGTAAGTCTTCAATATAGCTCCCTCTAGTTCTAGATTTAATATGGATAATGGCAGTGTATGGTGTGCCAAAAAACGTTGTTTACTATCTGTTTCAAATCTATTCACGTTAGTAGCCGACCAATGAATTAATTCTCCATCCTTAGAAATGTCTGAAACGATTAGAACTTCTGAACCATCAGAGACTAAACTTATTTGAGCGCTGATGTCTATAAAGTCATTTTGATTTAAGTCTAAAGTATCTAAATC
>CAJXOV010000241.1 GCA_913057815.1 uncultured Flavobacteriales bacterium | reverse complement strand
CTACACCTCTCTATTCGTCGGCAGCGTCAGATGTGTATAAGAGACAGTAACATTAATGGGTACATAGACATATCGAATGTGCTTATTCAGCTTTATTTTTTCTTTACTATAATAATTACCTCAGGTAAAGGTGGACGACTGTTTCAGGGAGTTAAGGTACATCCTGCTATGGTGTTTATATTTAGTTTTCTTCTTCTGATTTTTATAGGGACTGTCATGTTAATGCTACCTAAAATGACAAATACACCCAATGGAATGGGATTCATAGATGCACTTTTCACAAGCACCAGTGCTACCTGTGTGACGGGATTAATGGTAGAAGATACAGTCAATTTTTTCACTTTCCGAGGTCAAATCATCATCATGATCCTAATCAAATTAGGAGGCTTGAATATCATCGCATTTGGCTATTTCATGGCCTTTGCAGGAAGGTTAGGTTTTAAAGTGAAGCAGCATGATGTAATCGAGGATTTTGTAAATAAAGGAACTGCTTTAAACGCCCAAGCTATGTTAGGTAAAGTGGTGGCATGGAGTATAGGAATAGAAATTATAGGTGCTATAATGATGTTTATGGTGTGGAAGCAGGACATGTTTGCTACGCTAGGCGATAGGATATATCACTCAGTATTCCTTTCAGTTTCTGCTTTCAATAACGCAGGTATTTCACTCTTTACAGATGGGTTAGCGGATATGGAGTCTGGAGTAGGAACTAGTTATTTGATTCATTTAATAGTTACGCTGCTAGTGTTTTTTGGAGCATTGGGTATGGTAGCTATATTCGATTTGTTCGATCCGCAGAATCTAAGAGAAAGACTTAAAAAGCCTTGGATGACTATTTCGTTTAGTACAAAAATAGCATTGTATTTTTCTCTCATATTAGTAGGAGTGGGTGCTGTAGCATTTTTTCTGTTAGAATATAACAATACATTAGCTGGCTTAGGTCCTGTAGAAGCTGTAATCACATCTTTGTTTCAGTCGGTTACTAGGACTTCAGGATTTAACACTGTGGATATCGGTTTGATGAGTGCTCCCATGCTTTTTTTAATGATTATTTTGATGTTTATAGGTTCTTCATCTAGTTCTACAGGAGGAGGTATCAAAACCAGCACATTCGCAGTTATTCTAGCAGATGTAACCGCTACTATTAAAGGTTTAAATCATACCTCACTGTTTAAGAAAACTATACCAAATGCTTTGAAATCTAGAGCTTATGGTGTTTTAGTGATTTTTATAGTAGGAAATGCATTAGGTGTATTCATTTTAAGTATTTCAGAAATTGAGATACTTAATAGCCGTAATGATGGTATGTTAGCACTAGTGTTTGAGCAGGTTTCAGCCATGGGAACAGTAGGACTCTCGATGGGAATAACCTCTGAGTTAACTACTGTAGGAAAAATTGTACTTTCCGTAGGAATGTTTGTGGGTAGAGTAGGTACTTTAACGGTGGCTTTTGCCTTAGGAAAGAAGTTAATAAGTAAGAATTTTAAATATGCCGAAGCACACACTATGGTCGGTTAATTAAGAAAAAGAATATTTTGGGAACTAAAGTAACGCCATACAGTAACGAGGATAGTAAGAAAGAACAAGTAGCTGAAATGTTCGATAACATAGCTCATAGTTATGATTTTCTGAATCATTTTTTCTCATTGGGTATAGATAAGCTATGGCGTAAGAAAGCCATAGATATTCTAAAGAAAGAGAATCCTACTACTATTTTGGATGTAGCCACTGGTACAGGTGATTTCGCGTTGCAATCCATTAAAAACGGTCTTCCTTCTTCTGGGAAAATAACTGGGTTGGATATTTCCAATGGAATGTTAGAAGTAGGTAGGAAAAAAATCAATAAAAAGAATCTTTCCGACAGAATAGAAATGGTTCAAGGAGATTCTGAGAACCTGCCTTTTGAGGACAATACCTTTGATGCTACTATGGTGGCATTCGGAGTGAGAAACTTTCAAAATCTAAAGCCAGGATTACAGGATATGTATAGAGTAATTAAACCAAATGCCTTGTGTGTAGTACTTGAGTTTTCTAAACCAAAAGCATTTCCAATCAAACAATTATTTGGGTTTTACTTCAAGAAAATTATGCCTGCTTTTGGGAAACTGGTAAGTAAAGATGCCAGAGCTTATTCATACCTTCCAGAGTCTGTAGATGCTTTTCCTGAGGGAGATGCATTCAAAGGAATTATGAAGGAATGTGGATTTATAGAAATAGAACAAAAAATGCTCTTCGGAGGAGTGGCTTCTATTTACTGGGGAAGGAAATAAGGTTTACTGAAATAATAATTCCAATAATCTGTCGTTAATAGTGTGAACCACAAACACTAAAGCGAAATGTACAAATCAACCACACTCTTAGGAGTAACAGCACTATTATTATTTCTTCTTTCAAGTTGTTCTAAATCAGTAGAAATTATTCCAGCACCTACTGCCTGTTTTCATATTGAAGAACTAGAAGTTTCTACTTCACAAAATATGGTATTCGAAAACTGTAGCGAATCAGATATATGTTACTTGCGTATTTATGCCGCAGCTGATTTTGAGGAAGGGGTAGATCAGTCTACTGAACAAATAATCAATTGGGATTTTAATGCCACTACCACTATAGAGCATCAGTTTACAGCAGAAAAGAGATATATAGCCGAGATTTTTTGCCAGAATAAAGAATCAGGCTCACCTATAGTTTTAAAGACTCAGGAGTTTGAAGTGAAAAACTAAGGCGGAATTCAAAAAAAAAGATGAGTAGTATCGATTTATGGAAAGAGTTAGAAATATTTACTCTAACCCCATTTTCAGCATCTTAATCAAGTGATGCGAGTCATTCAATTCTAAAAATGGATATTCAACCTTGCTGAGAAAAAGTCCATTGGGCAGTGCGGGATGTTTATCCTTTAATTGTTTGTTCTGTTTTAATATTTCTTCAAATTCATTTACAGAAATTTTACCAGTCCCTACTTGTAATAGGAAGTAAACACAATACCGAACCATTCCTCTTAGAAACCGGTTACTGGTAATGGTAAATCGCAGTCTACCATTTTCATCATCTACAAAGAGCTCAGCATTAGAAATCTGGCACAATGTGTTTTTATAGATGTCTGGTTGTTTGCACAGCGGTCTAAAATCACTGGTTTTTAAGATAAGAGTAACCGCTTTCCTCATCAGGTCATAATCTAAAGTCAGATCTTCATAGAATGAACTGTAACGGATAAGAATAGGGTCCTTTTTTAAATGAATAAAATAATCGTAAGTACGCGCTACAGCGCCATGTCTAGCATGTTGCTTAAAATCGACTTCTATGATCTCAAAAACAGCTATGTTTTCCGGTAAATTCTTATTAAGTCGAAACTTGAAATCAAATGAAGGAGCTTCATCAAGTTCGATATGGATAACGTACTGGCTGGCGTGTACACCGGCATCAGTTCTTCCACAGCCATAAACAGAAATCTTTTTCTTGAAAATTTGAGAAATTTTTTCTTCAATAACCTGCTGAACCGTATTTTTAGGAGAAGGCTGTCTCTGCCAACCTCTGTAATGAGTTCCTTCGAATCCTAAATGTATGAAATAGCGCATCTGTATATTCTAGATAAGTGATTCTCTAATTTTTCGGAAAGGTATTTTTTCATTGGTTAAGCACTCTCAGTTTTCAATTATTAGTATCAACATATAATCAACTAGAGATTGGGATAGTTTAGTTTTTCGTTGATTTGGTATCTGCGGACTCTCATTTTGTAAGACATGGATTTTGCTTTGGCGAATCTAGAAAGTTTGTCTAGAAGTTATAGTGATCTTTTTATTCCAACATTGAACCAAATCCACTTTGAGCTTTCCTTTTCAGTATACAGCGCACTACCTGATGAGCGTCTGTCGATTTTCGTGTAATCTGTGGTTAAAGAAAATTGTGCTAGAATTATAGTTTTTTCAGATGTGAGAAATTCAAGATTCAAATTTGTCAACCAACCACTATTTGAATTAGTTCTTACAAATGCACCAATTGAAGGACAAACTCTCAATTTATTGCCGATAATCATCTTTAGGTAAACAGGTATAGTGAAGAAGGAGGAACTCTTTGCAGTATGAAACGAAGGATCAATATTTAATGAAAAGAGAGATTTATCTGGCCTTAATTCAATGTAGGAGTGCAATCCAATGAAATTGAATTCTTTGTCTGAGCCAAGTCCTCCTCCCAAATTTATCTCTTGAGCAAAGGACAAAGTAGAAATAAGACAGAATGCGATAATCAGAATAATTTTCATTTGAGTTTACAATTGTGTAGCGATCTAGTTATGTGCACTGTTCCTAAGGGTATTGCGTATAAGAGTTGTTGCAGAGCGTTTTTTATTTTTCAATGAGTATTATCAATTCTTGATTTTTATTCTTGGTTTCTTCAAGGACGGAAATCAAATATTCAAATCCTTCAGTTTTGTCAAAAAGGTTTATCGACTCTTTGAGTTTTTTCTCTAATCTTCGTTGTTCTTCTATTGTAAAAACCCCGACTATACTATCGTCATCACTTGGAATAAATGGGTTGTCATTTATTATTGATTTTCCGTTGTCGAGAATGGAGCAAATAGCCTTAAGTTCTGAGTCGTTCGTTTTGAAAACTTGTTTTTTAAACTCTTCGTATCTCCAAGTCCCCACCGTTGGTCCAACAATTTCAAATTTGTCTTTTCCTGTCCCAAAGTCACAGTATGTTAAGAGATATTCAGTAGTCAATTCGTCAATAATTTCTTGTCCGATATTTTGAAAATCAGAAAGTGTGTCATTTTCATTCAAAAAACTCTCAACCTGTTTAGAAATCAATCTTT
>CAJXOV010000240.1 GCA_913057815.1 uncultured Flavobacteriales bacterium | reverse complement strand
CCTCTCTATTCGTCGGCAGCGTCAGATGTGTATAAGAGACAGCTTTTGGGATCAAAGAGAAACACTTCTTGAAGAGCAAGTTATGAGGCCTATTTCAGATCACATAGAAATGGGTCTAGATGATGATGAGTTAGTACCAAGTCTAGAACGTTTAGATTACTATCCTGAGCTTTTTGAAGAAGCCTTTGGAAGTCCAGCTATTACTCGTGAAAGAGTATCTATGGCTCTGAGTCAATATTTAAGATCTATGGTTTCTAAGTCATCCAAATATGACATAGGCGGACAGAATAATTTTCAGAATTTCACATCATCAGAACGGAACGGGCTGAACTTATTTTTTCAGGATCTCCCATGTGGTCGGTGTCATGGAGATAATAATCTAGGAAACTGGAGAGCAGCTAATATTGGATTAGATACTGAATATACGGATAATGGAGTAGGAGATCTTCCTAATAATCAATTTGAAGCTCCTGGCACATTCTCTATACCATCGTTAAGAAACATAGCCTTAACTGCGCCATACATGCATGATGGCAGGTTTAACACTCTAGAAGAAGTAGTAGAACATTACACTTCAGGAATGAAAAATCATGACTGGTTAGATTCACGCTTGCGTTTTAGTCCATCATGGACCGGAGAAACTTCGTCTCATGTGATTAACACTCCTGAAAATTCGACATTCGGTGATCCTCTTCTTTTTTCTCTTACAGAAACAGAGAAACAAGATTTAGTCAATTTCATGAAAACACTTACCGATTATGATTTTATTTCAGATCCTAAGTTCTCTAACCCTTTCGTTTATGAAGACTAACCAGTTCTGTTAAATTCTAGCAGAGTGTGTTTTTGTCAATTAAACTTGGCTAGATTATAGAATAACATGGCCAAAAGCTGAAGACTATAAAGGCATATCTAAAAAATTTCGCACGTCATTAATTAGACTGAGCCTTTACTAATTTTAGCAACTTCATTCTTTTTTCTTCAGAAATCCCATACTGTGGAACTGGCCAATTCTTACTTTCAAAATATGCCAGACTATCACTGAGCCCTTTTGGCAATTCTGTTGGGCCAAAGCCCAATGAATCGATCATCTTTTGGTTCGAATAAGTGAAATGATTTCCTGCTATCCATAATGGCATATCCATCCACTCCGTAACTTTTTGCTCACCTAAGAGATCAGCAGTAGCATTATACTTTTCTGGGTTCTTCTCCAAATGTGCGCATGCTTTCTTTACTATTTCACCAATACTCGTTTCGGGGGTAGTTATTACATTAAAAGCTCCTTCTTCCCTATTTACCAATGCAGCTGATATAGCACTCACCAAATCCATCACATAAGTGGTAGAAAACAGATTCAGTCCTTCATCAGGTAAAAGAATATCCTTATTCATTTTTACTTGATATAACCAGTAGTAAAATCGGTCTGTCACATCATATTTACCATAAACTAGGGCGGGTCTCAGGATAACAAAAGGAATGGTAGATTTAGCTAATATTCGTTCGCATTCTGCCTTTCTTTGACCGTAAGAATCATTGGTTCTATCTACGCGTTGCAACGCTGAACAGGATAACAAAGGAGTACTCTCATCCTTTAACGGCAGTTTATAAGTGTGATTATCGTATGCAGAACAGGATGAAATGAGAATGTATTTTTTCACCGATTTAGGAAGTACATTTAAAACACCCTCGAGTGATTCTGGGAAATAGCATGAAAGGTCAATGACACAATCCCAATCTGTTTGAGCAATTTGATTTACATCTGCCGTTTCTCTATCACCTTTAATCTTTTTTACCTCGGGGAACAAAGAGGATCCTGTT
Source organism: uncultured Flavobacteriales bacterium (assembly GCA_913057815.1). Taxonomy (GTDB): domain Bacteria; phylum Bacteroidota; class Bacteroidia; order Flavobacteriales_D; family Sanyastnellaceae; genus ASP10-05a. The sequence goes on along the minus strand of CAJXOV010000240.1, from coordinate 3,009 downwards.
CTTTGGCGGTTAAACAGAGTTAGATCAACATCAGGATTTTTAATTAACTCATCAACTAAATTTCTTCCTATAAATTGAGTTCCACCTAATACGAGTATTTTTTTCATGGTTTTGATATGACAGTAAATTAAGAAAAATGTAACAACAACCTCTTAACCGCGAAGCATAAGCTGGAATACCACGCCTCAAGTACAGAAAGTATTTAAGATCAATCTAGCCAACATACCCTTGAAAAACCAATAGTTATGTCAATAGAAAAAATGCAACCCGTATAAAATCAAGCCTACTAGCAAAGACAACATTGACGACAGAACAGGAATATAGATTTTTACTCGTGCCACATCGTGCATTAGAAAGAGAGCAACAATCTGCAGCAGTATTAAAGAAACAAAAGCAAACCCCACGTATTTGTTGAAGAACGCATCTGAAGTTCCTGAGATAATCAGTGCATATGCTATAACAACACCGAAGCAACTTATATAAATAACTTTTTTCATTAATTAACTCACACCATCACCAGAATCTGAACCGTGCTTACCGTCTGGTTGTAAGAAAGATAGTTTCCCTTCGGCATTTTCTGCCATCAAGATCATACCTTGACTTTCTATGCCTTTAATTTTTCTAGGAGCTAGATTTAGAAGAACAGTTACCTGCTTTCCTATTATTTCCTCAGGATCAAAACTTTGAGCTATTCCACTTACTACAGTTCTTTTATCTATTCCTGTATCTATGAGAAGTTTCAGTAATCTATCTGCTTTTTTTACTTTTTCAGCTTCTAGAATAGTACCGATTCTCATATCTACATTCATGAAATCCTCAAATCCAATTTCTGTTTTTTGTGCTGGAAGCTCTATTGGTTCTTTATTCTCTTCTGCTTTGGCCATTTTACTCGTTTCTAGTTTCTCTATCTGTCTTTGGATAGTTTCGTCTTCTACTTTTTCAAATAGGATATCCATCTTTTGAATGGTGCTTCCTTTTGGAAGCTTCTCTTCAGAAAAAACCCAAGTATCATTATTTACTCCCAATGCACTCGCGATTTGAGCCGCCTTATTTGGTAAAAATGGAGCTAAGGCTACAGTTATATTAGCTGCTATCTGAAGATGAGCCAGCATAATAGATTTCACTCTTTCAGGATCTGTTTTTTGTAGTCTCCATGGCTCTAAAGCTTGTAGTTGACGATTCCCTATTCTAGCCATATTCATGGCAGCAGATAGTGCTTCTCTGAACCTGTATTTTTCTATAGACTCTGAAACTTGTTGAGCAGAGGCCAGCGCTTCATCTAATGCCTCTTTGTCTTCGTTTTGCAACGCTACATCTGGAACAACCCCACCATAATATTTAACCGTAAGAACTATGACTCTATTCAGGTAATTTCCTAATATATCTGCTAGTTCATTATTGATTCTGTCTTTATAATCTGTCCAAGTGAACTCACTATCTTTAGCTTCTGGCATTATGGAGGCCAGTACATACTTGAGTTCGTCTTGTTTTCCAGGGAATTCTTCTAAATACTCATGAAGCCAAACTGCCCAATTTCTAGAAGTTGAAATTTTATCTCCTTCTAAATTCATAAACTCATTGGCCGGAACGTTTACAGGAAGATTAAACCCTCCGTGTTCTTTGAGCAGGATAGGAAAAATGATACAATGGAATACAATGTTATCCTTTCCTATAAAGTGAACTATCTCAGAATCTTCTCCTTTCCAGAAATCTTCCCAGTTTTTACCGTTTTTTTCAGCCCAAACTTTAGTAGCTGTGATATAACCAATAGGCGCATCTAGCCAAACGTAAAGTACTTTTCCATCTGCTCCTTCTACTGGAACTTTCACTCCCCAATCTAGGTCTCTAGTCATGGCCCGTGGCATTAATCCACCGTCTATCCAACTTTTACACTGGCCTATTACATGGTTTTTCCATGCCTTTACATCATGATGCTTTTCACCCTCATACTCTCCTTTTTCTATATAATCTTTCAGCCATTCCTCATGCTGATTCATAGGCAAATACCAATGTGAAGTTTCCTTCATTATAGGAGTTTCCCCTGAAATAGTAGATTTAGGATTGATTAATTCTGATGGAGAAAGAGTGCTTCCACATCTTTCGCATTGATCACCATAAGCATCAGGATTAGCACATTTAGGACATTCTCCAGATATATAACGGTCGGCTAAGAACTGATTGTTCTTTTCGTCATAAAATTGTTCTGAAGTTTTCTTTTCAAAAGATCCCTTTTCTTCCAATATTTTAAAGAAATCCTGCGCAGTTTGGTGGTGCTCAGTAGCCGATGTTCTATGAAACACATCAAACGAGATCCCAAACTCTTCAAAGGATTTAGAGATGATTCCATTGTACTTATCTACTATTTCTTTAGGTGTTACGCCATCTTTCTTTGCTCTTAAAGTGATGGCCGCTCCATGTTCATCTGACCCGCAGATAAAAGCTACATCTTCTCCTTGCATTCGAAGGTATCGAGCATAAATATCTGCTGGTAAATATGCTCCAGCTATATGGCCAATATGTAACGGTCCATTGGCATAAGGAAGCGCTGAAGTGATAAGGTGTTTTTTCTTTGAGTTTTCCACGAGCTGAGAATTTCAGCTGGCAAAGATACTTGGTTTTAATCGAGCTCCCAACAAGGGCAACAATCATTCTCAGAAACTAGGCTAATTTAAAAAGGAGCTCAAAAGAGCTCCTTAATAATTACATCTCCACTCCTCAGTAAAGAGAAGTGGTTTACTATTTAACCGCAAAACAAATTTGACATAATACTCTAATGAGGCTGTAGTCCATTTCCCTAAAGCATTGTAGGAAATTTCCTACAAACAAGAAATTTGTAATTTGATAAAACACATTATTTGTTGCTTTGATGTACCTTTGTTCTAAGACAATAAATCACCTTTATTATGGCAACAAAAAAGATTTTAGTACCTACCGATTTTACAAGTGTAAGTGAAATAGCATTAGAACTGTCTCTTATACACATCTGACGCTGCCGACGAATAGAGAGGT
>CAJXOV010000239.1 GCA_913057815.1 uncultured Flavobacteriales bacterium | reverse complement strand
CGAGATGTAGAGAGGTCTCGTGGGCTCGGAGATGTGTATAAGAGACAGGGGTTTTGATAAGGAAGAAAAGGAATATGTGTGGTTAGTAAAGAGTATTCTAAGGGATTCAAGATTGAAGGTAGTTTCCTATAATTAAATAAAAACTTAAAAAAATGCCTAAAGCAATTTGGAATGGTCAAGTCATAGCCGAAAGTAATGACACAGTGGTAATAGAAGGGAATCATTATTTTCCAGCCGATTCTATCAAAAAAGAATTTTATAAAGACAGCGATATGATGTCTGTATGCCCGTGGAAAGGAAAAGCTTCTTATTACTCTTTAGAAGTTGATGGAAAAGAGAACAAAGATGCCGCTTGGTATTACCCAGAAGTATCAGAGTTAGCTAAAGGAATAAAAGGGAGAGTAGCATTCTGGAAAGGAGTGGAGGTTCAGGATTAATTGTAAATTCAGATTCTAATGTAGAGTTTAGTTGCTGGTTAAACTTTCCTCCTGCTAATTATAGGAATCAAACTCTCAATCCTGAATTCCAAAATGAAAAATCAAATAATCCGATATACTCATTCATACATTAGTGTCAATCGAAAAGTGAACCCCAAACTATGAACCATGAACTCTAAACTGACTAATCGAATAACCCCGAATCTACTATCTCAAACTAACAATGAGTAGTGTAAACTACATTAAAATCGGATTAGGTGGCGGCTGCCATTGGTGTACCGAAGCGGTTTTTATGTCTCTGAATGGAGTTAGAAATGTCCAGCAGGGCTGGATAGCTTCTGATGACCAAAATTCTGAATGGAGTGAAGCAGTCTGGTTGGAATTCGACCCGCTAGTTATTTCTTTAAAAGACTTGATAGAAGTTCATTTGAATACTCATGCCAGTACTAGCAGCCATAGCATGAGAAAGAAATATAGAAGTGCGGTGTACTATACTAGTGATCATCAGAAGCAGAATGTCATTAGTGCTTTAAAAGAATTGTCTGAGAATTTTAAAAAACCAGTTATCACCACAGCTTTGAAGTTTGAAAGATTCAAGTTGAACCAAGAAAGTCAACTAGAGTATTTCAAGAAGAACAAAGACAATCAATTCTGTGAACGATACGTTCATCCCAAGTTAAATATGCTGAAATCAAAATTCACGAACTTGGTTGAATAATTATAAATTAAGATTCTAATGCTTAGGTTAGTTGCTGGTTTATAGTTCATAGTTACTGGTAAAACCTCATCCTGTTAACTACAAGGGACCAACTATAAACCATCAACTCCAAACTGACTAATCGAATAAACCCAAACACACATCCTAACAAATGTGTCAATCGAGAGATAAGGGTTAAACCTTAAATCGTTTTACTAGTTTATCAATCGTTAATCCCTGAACGATAATGGAGAACGCGACTACCACAAACGTAAGAAAGATTATAATATCCCTCATTTCTGATTCGGGAAGAGACATAGCTAAGCCTAATGAAATTCCACCTCTCAGTCCTCCCCAAGATAAAATGGAGACAACTCCTTTTTCTTTTGCCCCAGATTTAAAAATAGAGTAAGGAATTAAAACTGAAATGTATCTAGATAATAGAACCAAGAGTATCGTAAGGATTCCAATAAGTAGTAATCCAGGACTAAAAGTAATGAGATGCAGTGATAATCCTATTAATAAGAAAAGAACTCCGTTTAGCACTTCATCTAACACATTCCAAAATTTATTAAAGAACTCATGCGCCTCGTCTTTCTCAGTGTTCAGGTGTAACTTATTACCTATTAAAATACCAGCCACCACCATGGCTAAAGGTGCTGATACTTCAAGCGCTAGTGCTATAGAATAACCAGCCGAAGCTACTGCTAAACTCGAAATGAGTTTTAATTCATAATTGGCCCTAGCAGCTTTGATAAGTAAATATCCACCATATCCTAAAGCCAGTCCGAACACGATTCCACCTACGACTTCTTCTAGAAACAGAGTCAGAATCTCATAAGAAATCCCAGTACTTTCCATTGAGGATAAAGAATTAAACCAGATCAGTACACCAGAGAATACAACTACACCTACACCGTCATTAAACAATGATTCTCCTTCTATTGCCACTATTAACTCTTCCTTAATTGAAGTTTTTTTGAGAATTGCTAGTGCCGCCACAGGGTCAGTAGGGGAGATCAATGCTCCGAACATTAACGCATGCACAAAATCTAATTCCACTTGAACCAAAAGAGCTACACCGTAAAGCAGCACTGCTACTAAAAATGTAGAGAGTAAAACGCTCAGCGTAGCAAAGGAAATAATGAACTTCTTCTGCTTTAGTAGTTTCCCGAAATCCACATGAATAGCTCCTGCAAAAAGCAAAAAACTCAATAAAGCATTAAACAACAAATCTTCAAAGTTGGCGTTGACGATTAATTCACATAAAGAATCATACACCTCTGGGAATAGCGGCTTAATAATAGTGATAGCTAGAGCCATAAACACGCCTAAAATCATTAGGGCTATAGAATTAGGTAGCTTTATAGTTCGCTGATTTAGTAGACTAAATACTGCCACTAATAAAAGTAAGATGCTAAAGGATTGGAACATAATTATTTGTTATTTAGACTATTAAAGTATTTACTTACAAACAAGGTAAGAATAATGGCCATGTAAAATTGACCAGCCATATTTATCAGTATCGTAATAGATTGAGATTGCGGATTAGTGGGGACAACATCTCCAAAACCTACAGTAGATAACCCTACAAAGCTGTAGTAATAGAAGATATAATCAGAAAAGGAAGACACATTGAAGCTAAAAGAGTTTGGGATCAAGTAATAAATAAATTCATAGACAGATCCTCCCAATAATCCCAATATTAAGTAGCCAGATATGGCTCCAAAAATATCATCTAAAGACACTTTCTTTAGTGAAATTAAATATCCCAATATTACCCTTATCATTAGTGAATATAGCGCAACACTAAATACTGTTCTAAGACATTTTATATCTAAGTTCTCTGAATTAAAAAATTCTATACCATTCATTAACACCACTAGAACTCCTATAGTAATGTAGGTGCGCTTCATCTTCATACAAACGGCACCTCCTGCTAACACTACAAACAAGGAACTTATGGCTACTATAACTCTAGGCGATTCTCCCTCTATAAAAAAGAAGTAAAGAGGAGTAAGAATTAGGTTTACCAATGCTAGAAGTAAAAACAGAAACCTTCTTTCCTTAATGAATAATAGTGCTGCAGACATCATTTATTTTGGATAAAACTACTTTAAATGAGTGCTGAGTCGCAGATGATTTCTAACAATCCGGGTCCTTTATGGCCTCTTAATTTCTGCATAGCTGGAATTAAATCTTCTCTTTTTTCCACTCGAATTCCTAACGCCCCGCATGATTCAGCATACTCAGCGAAATTCGGATTATGAAGTGTCGTTTTCCATACATCGTGCTCCGCTGCTTTTTGTTCTTTTGAAATCTTTCCTAACTCAGAGTTATTCAACAGTACATGTTTTATAGGCATGTTATACTTTACCAAAGTGGTTATCTCAGCTAAATACTGCCCTAACCCGCCATCTCCAGAAACAGACCATACCGGTCTAGTATCTTTTACGGCTGCCCAAGCTCCCATAGCTGCTGGTAGTGAAAATCCGATAGAACCTAAATACCCTGACATTAATACGCTCTGTTTAGTAGCCTCAAAATACCTTCCAAATGAATAAGTGTTGTTCCCCACATCCACTGCTATCACAGCATTTTCTGGAGTCACTTTATTCATAGCATCGAACACCACAGAGGAACTTATTCCATTCCCTCTTTCGTCTTCCATTCGGCTCAACTTCTCTTCTCTCCAAATGTTCCATCTTTCAGCTATTTCTTGTGCTTGATTAATGGTATTTATTTTACTAGAAACTGCAGAAGTAATTTTATCTAAAGTCACGCCTATTTCTCCCCATAGAGCACAATCTACGCTATGAAATTTACTCAGAGCCATAGGATCGAAATCCACCTGAATAATTGGTTTCTTAGGAGTAATTCCAGTATGATTAGAAAAGGAAGCTCCGAAAACAACTAGTAAATCTGCTTCATTCATAAACCATGAAGCTATAGGAGTTCCACTTCTTCCTAAGACTCCACATCCGAGTCTATGATGATCCGAAATCAAGCCTTTTCCTTTAAAAGTAGTAATCACTGGACAGTTCAGTTTCTCTGCAAAAGCCACAATAGAATCCATTTTAAACCTAGCTCCATGCCCTACGATTATAGCAGGCCTTTTGGATTTTAAAATCATATTCTGTGCCTTTTCTAACATCTCCTCAGGAGGAGATATAGTAAAGGGAGTCATTCTATTTTCAGGAGTTTGCGCTACTTCATTATTCTTAACTGGAATTATTTGGACCTCATCAGGAAATGTAATATGAGAAACCTCTCTCTTTATCAAGGCATTCTTGATAGCCAATGACATCAATTCAGCATGTTGCCCTTTTTCCTGTACCGCCATATTGAAATCTGCTACGGTTTGAAATGCTTTTACCAAGTCTACCTCTTGGAAAGCCCCAGTGCCTAATACCTGAGTATTCACCTGACCAGAAATAGCTAATAACGGAACTCTATCCACTTTGGCATCCCACATTCCCGTGTACATATTAGTAGCACCAGGTCCGGCTATTCCAAAACAAACTGCTGGTTTCCCAGTTAACTTGGCATATCCTGAAGCTGCAAAAGCCGCTGCTCCTTCATGTCTAATTCCGAAAAATTGAAGCTTACCCTTTTCTTCCAACCTTTTCATTGCGTCAGCTACACCTAGGTTACTGTGTCCTACCATCCCGAAAACAGTATCTACTCCCCAATTC
>CAJXOV010000238.1 GCA_913057815.1 uncultured Flavobacteriales bacterium | reverse complement strand
CGAGATGTAGAGAGGTCTCGTGGGCTCGGAGATGTGTATAAGAGACAGCTAAGAAACATATTTCAATTGAATGAAAGTAGTTTTGGGCTTGGTCAGGACAGATATGACCTGTCTTATTTCGAAGGCTTTTCCGGCATAGAGTCATCAGAATTAATCAAAATACAAAATGAATACATAGAGATTAGTCATGTTGACTTGCAAGTTGAAGCAATCAATAAGGAAAGAGGGCATATTAAGATAAAAGTTACAAATGGCTCAGTTTTGGACATATTTCTAGTTGGTTATATCTGTCGACTCATTGAGGAATTGGGCGATTATGAGTCTGCTAAACTTTCGGTGAAAAGAAGAAAAGACTTTTCAAAGGTCGAAAACATTTTTATTATTGGTGGCGGACTAAGCGGTTTAAGCACAGCTTATTTTCTAAAGAAGAAAGGAATACCTTTTACTCTTTTGGAGAAAGAGGACCGTTTTGGTGGAGTCATACAAAGCTTCAAGAATGAGCAGCAGGTTTGGGATAAAGCGGCTGTGTCTTTTAGTATGACTCCTGAAATTCAAGAAATCATTACAGATTTAGGATTGGAAAATGAATTAGTACAAGCAGCAGAAACAAGCAATGCCAGATATATTTTTAGGAGAGCAAAACTAAGAAAGCTGACTTCTAGCCCTTCTAGTATTTTCAAATCTCCACTATTAAGTATTCGTGGTAAGCTGAAGCTGATTCTGGAGTCTAGAAATACTTCTAGAACTTATGCTAAAGAATCTGTGGCCGATTTCGTGAGTAGAAGGTTTGGTAGAGAAATGTATGAGTCTGTGGCTAATCCAGTGCTCTCTGGGATTTACGCTGGAGACCCTGAAAGAATGGAAGCCGCTGTGGTGCTCAAGCAGTTTGTAGAGTACGAAAAGGAATTCGGCTCTATCATTAAAGGATTCAAGGCAAACAAAGGAAAAAACAAACGTATCATTTCTTCATTTAAACAAGGCACAGGAGTTCTTCTAGTTGCTATGTATGAATCTGTAAAAGAACACTGTGTAAGTGGAGTTGAAATTAAGGATGTAAAAAAAGTTGGTGAGGGTTATGAAATATGCACTGCCAAAGGAGATCAGTATGAAGCAGGTGCCATTATAAGTTGTGTTCCTGCTTATGCTTCAGCAGAAATTTTTAAAAATTTAAGCTCAAGTGTAGAGCAGACGTTAAAACAAATCCCATACTATAAGTTAGATATGACCCATTTAACTTATAAGAAATCTGATATTAAAGGTAAGATAGAGGGGTTTGGATTTCTCTTTCCTGAAGTAGAGAAAAAACCACTATTAGGAGTAGTAATCAACTCATGTGCTTTCGATAATAGAGCAGCGGAAGATGAAATGACTTTTACAGCTTTTTCTAAACCAGGCTTGGGTCATACATCAGAACTAGCGCAGAAAGAAATCGAAAAGCTGCTTAACATAGGTGCAGAACCAACTTTCAAACGAGTTACACATTGGCCAAAAGCCATTCCTCAATTTGAGATTGGACATTCTGAAATAGTGCAACGCATAGCTGATTTCGAAAAGAATGAATTCATCACCATCTCTGGAAACTTCAGGAGTGGAGTTTCAGTAGGTGATTGTGTGAAGTTTGCTAAGAAAATAAGTCAGTAAAAATCCGCTTACTTGTCAGATAAAATATCCCAGTGTTCTGAGATTTTATTTCTTTCCATTCTGAAAACATCAATTATATCTTTTTCAGTACCATTGATGTTTCCTGTACAATGAGTGATTATAAAGTTTCCTTCACCATATATATTTACAACCGTGTCATATTTAATTTTATTCTCTTTTTTAGGATTCGAACTATAAACAAATCTGTTTTCTAAAGAATTCCCCCCGAGTTCCAAGTAAGGGCTATGTTCAACATAGTTATCGTTTATCCCCGTGTGAATGTCATTTGGGCTATCGCCTACAACCGCTGCTTGCATAAACTTCTTTATTACCCCTATATGTAAGCCTGTTTTAGAAACATCTACTACTTCAGATGGTCCATATATGATAGAGTTTCCACTAATATTTGATTTAGAAAAAGGCTGACTATAGTGATCTATAGTAGTAATTCTTCCCTTTACAAATGTTGCAATATCTAAAACTATTTTATTCTCTTTAGAAGCATATATAGAATGGGTTAAGATTGTGTTGCCCATTTGTATTGATCTGAGAGGTTTTATAGTAAGATCTTTAGAATCACTTATAAGATAATTTTTAAGATCCGACACACTTCCAAGTCCAGGGAGTGAGTGTGATTTGAAGTTAGACGAAATAAGGTTGAAAAGATCTTTTTGCTTTTTTGTTGAAATAACTTCATAAAAAGCCAAAACTCTGTCTTGATTGTTTTCAATAATATCGGGTACGTCTAATCCTTTAGATGCTTTGACTGTTGTTTGCTTTTCAGAATTGATGATTTCAGCTCCTTCAGTATTCCCACAGCTACTAAGAGTTAAAATGGCTAAGGCTGATATATAAATAAATTTCATGATTCTAGTAGGTTTTATCTTTTACAAAGATAGGTTTTAGTAAGATTATTTTAACTGATTTAAACAGTCTTCAATTTTATTGATGTCATTTTGGTCGATGTGCATGTGTGTTACAAATCGAATTTTGGTTTTTGAAAAAGGCATTGCCAGAATATTAAACTTTGTAAGATGCTCTAAAAAAGCAGCTACTCCAAAGTCTGGGTCAACATCAAAAATTAAAATATTGGTTTCTGGAGGAGTGATTTTTACTATATGTTTAGCCCTTTTTAGTAGCTCAGAAATTGAGTTAACAATCTGATGGTCTTCTTTTAGCCTTTCTATGTTGTTTTGCAACGCATAAGTGCCTGCAGCTGCTATAAATCCGGCTTGTCTCATTCCTCCACCCATAGCTTTTCTTACTCTGTGGGCAGCTTTAATAAACGATTCACTACCAAGTAAAACAGAACCGCTAGGAGAGCCTAAACCTTTAGATAGACAGATGCTTATGCTATCGAAATTTGAGCCGTACTCTTGTTTGTCTGCTTTGGTTTCCACTAATGAATTAAAAACTCGGGCACCGTCTAAATGAAGTTTTAAGTGGTTCTCAATACAAGTCCGTTTTATATCTTTAATATCCTTTAGGTCATATTTTATTCCACCAGCTTTATTTACAGTGTCTTCAAGGCATACGAGGCTTGTGTTGGCATAATGAGAATCTGGGGGGTTAATATTATCAAGAACGTCAGAAGAATTAATAAGTCCTTTAGGATGTGCTATTAACTTTACTTGAACACCTGAATTTCTGGCAATTCCTCCTCCTTCATAGTTGTAAATATGACAAAGGTTTGAACAAATGACTTCGTCTCCGGGCTGGGTATGAACATTAACTGCTATTTGATTCGTCATAGTCCCACTTGGACAGAACAAACCGGCTTCAAATCCGAATAAAGATGCTGCGTATGACTGAAGTTCATTTATACTTTCATCTTCTTGAAATACATCATCTCCAACCTTAGCCTTGAACATGGCTTCCAGCATTTCTGGCGATGGTTTAGTTACAGTGTCGCTTCTTAAATCAATCATTATCTTCTTTTTACCCAAGTTTGAAGAGAGTCCATAGCTGCTCCTCTAATATCTTTAGGAAAGTCTTTTAGTCTTGTGCTATGATTTCCTACGTCTAAGTTTAAATACAAGCTGTTGGTCTTTTCTGTTGGCTCATATGCTGTAGCTCCCCATGGGTCTAATGCTCCATATATGTAGATCATGTTATTCCCGTTATCATCTAACCAGCTTAGTACATCTTTAACAGGCTCAGGATTATAAGTGACACTGAGATTCTCAGGAATAAAAGTGTAATAATTATCTACTTCCTCAGTATAAACCTTAGTTAAACCTTTGAACTTATCTACTTCATAACCATACATCCCTATTTCATAATAACCTTGATAAAAGAATGGTAAAATGTTAGTTAGAGTAGACTCATTAAAAAAGCTAGGTGCATCTATGGTGTAAAACAAATATTTCATTTTATCCTCTACAGTACTTAATTCTCCAGGAATAGTCGAACAGTCTCCGCTCCATTGCCAAAACGCAAAAGAGAATTCAAAAATGCTTAATTCAAAACTAGCTTCTGTTCCATGAGGATATTTATATCCTGCCTTACTAGAGTATTTAGAAAATAGATCTAGAGCTTCTTCTCTATTCATCAGTAATGATTTTTGAAACTCCGTTACTTTATTTCTGCATTCTTCTGTTCCTACAGTATTAAGGTGATTGTAAACTCTAGGGTCATGCCTTTCAGTATTCATAGGTGCCACATATGGCATAGCCACGGCTACATCATTAGGGAAAAATCGTTTGTGAAAAATAGTGATCATTCCACCTTTGCTAATTCCTGTACTTACCCAAGGTTTTCTGTAGAAGGTCTTAAGAAGTTCTACTATTCTATGATGGTCATAAGCAGATTGTTCTATTGTAAGTAGTTCCCAGGGAATTACTTCTGGTCTTGAATCACTAAAGAATCTATGTTCTACGTGAATCTGATTAGCTTCTAAAATAGCAGCGGCTTCAGTAACATATGAATTTGAACCAGCTGTATATCCGTTAAGATACATTACCATCGGCTGATTATAATCTAAGTGACTTAAATATACTTTTTGAGTAAATTTTCCTTTAGATAAATCGAAATGATCTACAGGTTGCTCTATTTGTAATTCAAACATGTTTTCATAAACACTATTCTGCGCTTTGATTTTTACTGCAGAAACACCATCTAAGTTGTTTAGTCCTAATAAAAGAGCTCCTGTTTCAGTAGTGCTTTCTGTAAGTTTCTCTGTAGTGTCAGAGTTTGGTGGTGGGGGTGGCGGTGTATCTGAAACGGTTGGCCTG
>CAJXOV010000237.1 GCA_913057815.1 uncultured Flavobacteriales bacterium | reverse complement strand
TTCCTATAATTGAGCTAACATTAGGGTTGACTCCACATCCTGAAAGATTTAGTGAGTAATTTCCTGGAGTAGTAACTCCCTGGCCAAAAGCACACCCTGCTGACAGTACATCTTGCTCAATTGGACAAATAGAAGATGTGGAAAGTACACAGTTCAAAAGAACATTCCCGAAAATAGGAACCCCATTACAGTTCGGGGAATTATTTATGGAAATAATTTCTATGTTAGCTACTACCGAAGTTAGCTGAGCATTTTCTAAACCACAGGGTAATTCAGGAGACTCGAAATTATGAAGATATCCTTCATTAACAACCGCTAAGTTGTTATGCGCCCAGTCATTTCTATCTGTTCCTATAAGAGCATCTGTAGTTGATTGACAAGAAGAGACCGAATATTGTCCTATGCAATCATTACCCATAAATGCAATACAGGACAAAAATATAAACTTTACAAGGTTGATATTGATCTTTTTAATTGAGACTAAATGCATTACTTTATTAGGATGGTGTACTATATACACTTACTAAATTAAGCATAATTTTTAAATTCTTGTAGGAATCTGCTGAAGTTTAATTTATCCGCTTTAAAAGAGGAGATTGTAGCACTTTGTTTACGTACTTTTGAGTCTGAATAACCTTCTAAAACCTAAAAGCAATTAAACACCTAATAGAAAAGTACCTGGGACTGGTAAGTCTGGGTGTTACTGATGAATTAACTTTTTCAGAAAAGATTAGAATAGAGTCTAACAATCTTTTTCTGCTGATTATTATACCTGTATTGTTATGCTACATGCTTTATAATACTCTGGGTCCAAGAGCAACTGTAGCATACTTTTTAAGTGTAATTTGGATACTGATATTTTCTGTCCCACTTCTTTTAAATCGTTTTGGTAGGTTCTCCGCTGCTAGGTTGTTCACTATAATTGCTCCTTTATGTGCAGCCACGTTAATCCATTTACTTTATGGATGGGAGGTGAGACTCGAAAGTGCTTATCTATTATTGGCTGTAATAAGTATTTTTTTCTTTCAAAAAAAGGCCGCGATAGTAATATGTTTTATCATTGCCCTAGCCTATACTATAACAGTGGCTGTACTTACTAAAATCACTCCTCCTTTAAAAGAATTATTATTAGAGCCTGTACCGTTTCTATATTTCGGTATGTCATCTACACTGGTGATAATAATTACTTTGAGGGTTTTGGCAGAAAATGCCAAGTACAATCAATTGTCTCTTTCTCAAAAAGCTCTGTTAAAAGAGCAAAATGAAGAACTAGAAATGTTTTCAAGAATAGCTTCACATGATTTGAAAGCACCTGTTAGAAACGTTTTAAATTTTTCAAATTTGATGGAGAGTAATCTGAAAAATCAGAACTACGAAGAGCTTGAGAAAAATTTAAAGTTTGTTATGCTAAATTCTCTTCAAATGTCAGATTTAATTGAGGATATTAAACAGTTTTCGAGCATTGACAATCCATTTAACAGTAAACTAGAATTAGTAAATCTGAAAGAGACAATAATAAAAGTGAAACACTTTTTAAAAACTGAAATAGAGGATTCAAATGCAGTAATCATTTGTGAAAATCTCCCGAGTTATAGGTGCAATCCTTCGGATATGCTACTTGTTTTTCAAAACATTATTCAGAATGGAATAAAATACAATCGGAGCTCGAAGCGATTGATTGAAATTTCCTTCAAGAAGAAAAGTGAGAAACTCGAAATATATATCAAGGATAATGGAATCGGAATTAAGGAAGAATACTTTTCAGCAATTTTCGATTTGTTCAAAAGATTACATTCTAAAAATGAATTTGAAGGAACAGGGCTAGGGTTGACCCTTTCAAAGAAGATTCTTCAAAAGTATGATGGCGAAATTACTGTGGAGTCAAAGATAGATGCTGGAAGTACGTTTGTGATTCATCTTCCAGTCTAATCCAAATTAGAATTTATTGAATACAAAAAGGGCTGTTCTAATCTAGAACAGCCCTTTTTGTAAACTAACTATTTCGACTAAAACTCTAAATCGATAACTAAATCAAATTCATCATAAATAGCATTGTCCTTAAGCTCACCAAAAAAGCTTTCAGAACCATATTTCACGTTATAATCTGTTCTATCTATTTTTATGCTAGCTGAAGCTTTACTTCCATAAACTGAAGCTTCGAATTGGATTTCTTTAGTTACATCTTTCATTGTTAGATCAGCGGTAACAGAGTAAGAGTTTTTTCCAGAGCTTTTTACTTTTGTCATTTTAAGCGTAGCCGTAGGATATTGATCTACTCCGAAAAAATCTTCAGACTTTAAATGTCCGTCTAATTTTCCTTTATACTCTCCTTCTAAATCAGTAGTACTTATAGTAGTGAGGTCCATTACAAATTCACCGCCAGTTAAAGTCTCACCGTCAAAGTTTAAAAATCCTGATGATAAATCAATTGTCCCTTCATGAGATCCTAAGACTTTGTATCCTTTCCAGACTACTTTACTGCTTGATATTGTTTTTTTATCCTCGATGTCATTCACATCTCCTGAAAAACTCATAGCTACTAATGCTATCAATCCAAATATTACTTTTTTCATTTTTTCGTTTTTTAATTCAGTTGCAAATCTCTATCAAAACTTTGCCTTATAAATTGATGTAGGTTAAGAAAGTCACTAGATAAAAATGGATGAAGAAAAGAGTTCTGTTGAATGGTCAAGAGTTGATTTTTGGCGTTGCAATGAGAAGACTCCGTAAATAACATACAGCAAGGAGTGGTCTGTCAAGTAAAGGTAGCTTTGAGTTTTGCAACGCGCCACTTTGAAAAAGAATTAATAAACGTAAAATTTAGATTTCCGATAATATTCTAGTCTCTGTCCGATTAAGCTTCTCTTCAAAAATCAGAAGTGTTATTGTCATAATAAATCAAAAAATGATAAAGGGAATGGACGAAATTTCAAAGCTAATGCATGATGTATGGTATTGTAAATTTGTGTAAATTGAGGTTAAATCATCCTTCAGTGGTAAGGATACTCCTAATTTTGTGGTATGGATTTGAAATTTGTAAAAAGTATTATTCTGGTTTTCTTTCTAACTTTTTCTGCTGTTAATGCTGGACTAGCTGGAGAGATTTCTTCTGAACAGGAGATAAGTAATATAATGAGGATGATTGGTCATCAAATACTATTGGATAGTGAAGATGAAACTACTCGAATTCTACCTATAGAAAAACATGATGGACGTTATGCCATTAAATTCGAGAATGATATTTTGTTTATTCCTGGTGCTGTGGTTTCGAGCACTGATAGCATAATGGTAATTACTGGTTTGGCTAAAAGGTATTTAGTGGAATTGGAAGATTGTAGCACAGGAGAAATTGTGTATAGCAATCAGGTGAATGATTCAGGAAATCTGGAGTTCATATCATGCAGCTCTAGAACATATTCTATAGGCTGTTACAATTTACTTATTACTTTAACTGAATTAGGAGATAGGTTTAAAAATGCGAATAATTCCATTGATGCTGTAGAGATTGAAGATAAATCAAAAAGCTCGTTTTTGTTTATTCCTTTTTTAGCCTTGGTAGGAGCTGGTTTTTACTTTTGGAAGAAGAAAGAAGATATACCTGAAGCAGCTCATATTATTCCGATCGGAGAGTTTTTATTTGACCAACGAAATATGAAGTTGAGTTTTGGTGAGGAACAAATTGAGCTTACTGGAAAAGAGGCCGATTTACTTTACTTGTTGTATTCTTCAGTTAATGAGACTATAGAACGAGATGTGATTTTAAATAAAGTATGGGGAGATGAAGGTGATTATGTAGGAAGAACGTTGGATGTCTTTATTTCTAAACTAAGAAAAAAGTTGGTGGCAGATCCTAATGTTAAAATAGCCAACATAAGGGGAGTAGGATATCGACTAGTTATAGATTAGTACAGTAACTAGTGAGTCTCTAGTTCTCTGTTGTTCATTATGCGCTCAATGTTTATTAATGCTTTAGTAGCTGAGGTATTCTCAGGGTTAAGGACTAAAGATTCTTCATATAATTTCTTAGCTTCCTTGTGTTTTCCTTGTTTCATTCTAAGTTCACCTAAGCTATCATACACATTCCATGAGTCTGGATATAGGTCCATATTAAAATGAAGTAGTTCATTGGCTTCCGAGAATCTTTCCGATTCCATTAACCGATAAGCTACTTTATTAATGTCAAACTCTTCAAACGAGAATTGATTCTTAAATAGATCGGTGTCATTCGAAATAGAGTCTAAGATTTCAGTTAGTTCATTTTCAGAGCATGCATCAAAAAGAAGGTTAGAAAGCTTCGGTTTAATTTCTCTAATTTTTTCATTTATAAGAGCTGACCATATTCTATTTTTAATAGTTTGGATCTCTTGGCTATATGAATTGTCCAACAGAATGATCACTTGTTTGGATGGAATTCTCCTTAGAATATAAGCATGGTAACCTTTAATCCATCCACCATGAAAATGTCGTTCGTAAATCTCACCTTCTTCATCTATTCCTTTTTTCACATACCACCCGCAGCTATAATCGTTTAAAACTGGATCGAAAAGAATAGTTTTTGAAGAATCTGATAAAATTGAATTCGTATATAACGCTTGATCCCATTTAAATAGATCTTCAGCCGTAGAATAGATCCCACCAGTTGAGAATAGAGTAGATAATGAATAGTCAGGCATGGGGCTTAGTCCATTGATAGTTCTTAGAAATCCTTTGGCTGTATTTTCTTGAATCCATGTTTTATCATAGGCCGTGTTATTCATTTCTAGCGGTGCAAAAATGTTTTCCTCCAAAAGATCACCGTATGATTTACCAGAAGCACGTTGAGCAATTATTCCAAGTAGATCTGTCTCTTATACACATCTGACGCTGCCGACGAATAGAGAGGTGTAG
>CAJXOV010000236.1 GCA_913057815.1 uncultured Flavobacteriales bacterium | reverse complement strand
GAGATGTAGAGAGGTCTCGTGGGCTCGGAGATGTGTATAAGAGACAGTTATAGCTTCTTTACCAAATTAATTAAACTCCATAGACTTCCTCCTGGTGAAAATGCAGCTAGATTTTTAGGTGTTAACCCTTACTTCCTTAATGATTATAATTTAGCCAAAAGAAATTATAATGCTGGAAGCTTAGCACGTATCATTGGTCACCTGAGAAAAGCCGATACTATGTCTAAAGGAGTCAACAACCCAAGCACTAATTCTGCTGAGATTCTAAAGGAACTGACTTTTAAAATCCTTCACGACCCTAAATAAGCGGTTTTTTTTAGATATTCGCGTGATGCATCTGAAATGGCACGACCATTGTTTATATGCTGATACTTAAAAGCGAATATTTATGAAACATTTAAAAAGCACCCTTTTGTTTATGTGTATGATTTTAGCATTAGCTAATTATTCTCATGCCCAAGAAGCAGAAGAAGAGCAAGAAGAACAGGAAGAGCAGCAAGAATTAAAAGTTATGCTGTATAACGGATCTTTCGAGCAGGCCAATACTGAAGGGATGAAAAAACCTCAGAATTTTGATGACCACATTAGAGATTGGGTTTCTGCTACCTATGCTAAAGCTGATTTATTCAGTGAATCTTCTAAATCAGAAATGTTAAGAGTTCCTGAAAATGCTTACGGAAAACAAGCATCTATAGACGGAAGTAACTATGCTGGTTTTAGAGCTTACACTAAAGACGCTAAAAAGCTAAGAACTTATATAGGAAGGAACCTCCAGAGTCAAATGGAAAAGAATAAAACTTACTGCATTAAGGCACATGTTAGTTTAGCAGACTTATCTAAGTATGCAGTAAATAACATAGGTGTTTTCGTATCTAAGAATAAAATTCAAAAAGGAGATTCAAAATCGATAATAGAGCCAAGCTTTCAAATCAAAAACAAACTGAATCCAGTTTTAAATGATAGAGAAGGGTGGACTACTATTTGTGGAACTTATACTGCTAACGGAGGAGAAGGAGCTATAATCATTGGATGTTTTGAAGAAGATTCTAAACTACAAATTGAGAAACAGAAAAAACCGAAAGGATTTGTTCAAACTCAAACATTGGATGCATACTATTATTTAGAAAATGTAGAAGTAACTGAAATATTAGCTGCATCTCAGTGTGATTGTGGTGATGGTGGCGTTAAAGAGGAAATCATCTACTCTCCACCCTATGTTGACTTTGACGCTCTTACAGATGAAGAAAAAATTTCTAAAAGCACAGTTTACTTTGCTCAGGAATCGTCAAAAATCAACTCTGTAGCGGAAAGAGACTTAAAAAGTTTCGTAGCTTATTTAAAAGAAAATCCTTCTGTAAACTTAAAACTTACTGGACATATGGATTTAAGTGAGTTCGATGAATCTAGAATTAAAGCTAAACTTGCTGATATAGGAGGAAAAAGAGCAAATTCAATTAAGAACTACTTTGTATCAGCAGGATTATCTGAGACTAGGTTTACTGTTCAAGATAAAGCTGCTAGCATGCCTTTATCTAAGTATAAAACTCCAATGCAATTGGCAAAAAACCGAAGAGTAGAATTCTCTATTCAGTAGAATAAAATTTAATAATATTAAAGCCCTCAAAGCGAAGCTTTGGGGGCTTTTTTAAAATAAAATCTCCATTATTTAGTTCAATTATTAGTGAAACAATCCCTATTTATCTTTTTCTGGCTTTTCGTTACTGCAGCTCAAGCTCAAAATCTTGTGCCTAATCCAAGTTTCGAGATATTTCAGTATTGTCCTGTAACTTATAATCAAACTTCATTAACACAAGTAGACAATTGGAGACAAGCTTCAGACGGTACTCCAGATTATTTCAATTCATGTAGTAATAAAGCAGGGGTTCCTAATAACATGTTCGGTGATCAGAATGCTAAGTCAGGCGAAGGATATATTGGCCTAGTGACTTTTGCTGCATCTAAACGAAATTACAGAGAATACCTTAGAGCACCTTTAAGTAGAAAGTTGACAGCAGGTGAAATGGTTTGTGTAGAGTTATTTGTAAGTCCAGCTGACGATTCTAGATATGTAACTGATGGAATAGGCGTAGCATTATCTAAAAAACACCTTAAATATAAAACGGATAAGGTACTAGAAACAACTCCGGTGATGCAATCTCCCGACCTTCATTTGATAGATGGTTATAATCAATGGACCCTGCTGAGCAGTGAGTTTATAGCAGAAGGTGGTGAACGATTTATTACCATTGGTAACTTCAAACCTGATCAAAGACTGAATGTCTTAAAAAGAACTACAACAGTAGAAATAGCGGCTAACAACTGGGCATATGTATACCTAGATAGTGTAGTGGTCAAACCAATAAAATCGAAAAGTGAATGCAGTTGTGTAAACGAAATTTTGAAAGAATTAGTAGTTGATCCTCCAGCCCAATTATCTGAAGCCATTTCCTTAAAACTTGAATCGGTACTTTTCGATTTTGATGAATCAAGTCTTAATTCAGAAGCTGAAGAAAAACTCACGTTGATTTCTAAAGAACTCATTAGAAATCAAAATCTATTCATAGAAATTAATGGACATACAGATATTATTGGCCGTGAAGGGTACAACAAGGATTTGAGTAAAAAGAGAGCTGAATCAGTTCAGTCTTTTATTGAGAATAAAGGAATAGATGTTTCCCGACTGAAGATCAAATTTCATGGTAGCCAAGCACCTGTAGCAGAAAATGACACTTCAGAAGGTAGAGCACAAAACAGAAGAGTAGCCTTCGAAGTATTAGAGAAAAGTTATATACTTCATGCTAGACCTCAACAGAAATAGCCACTTCTTCTTTAGGAACACGAAGGAGTAAGATTATTCCTACCACAAAGAACACAACCAAAGAAACTATGGACAATCTCATTCCACTGAGAGCTGTTTCTGATACTCCAGAATTCATGGTACCGACTTCTTCTAAGTAAGCAAACATGAATAAACCAATAGCTAAGCCAATTTTCTCTGAGACATCATAAAAGCTAAAGTAAGAAGCCGTATCCCTAACCTCAGGAATAAACTTAGAAAACGTAGATCTAGAAAGAGATTGGATACCACCCATAACAAAACCTACGAAAGCCGCCATCACATAAAATTCATTGGGAGTATGAATAAGAATAGCTCCTATACATAAAATTACCCAAAACACGTTGACAATAATCAAGGCCTTAACATTGCCCATTTTAGCACTCATATTACTCATAACATAAGCTCCTGGAATAGCAATTAATTGTATTAAAAGAATACTTATTATCAAACCTTTAGTTTTAGAATCATCGTCAGGCCAATCAATTTCCTTAGCCGCAAAGTACGCTGCTACTAACATTACCGTTTGTACACCCATTGAGTAAACAAAAAATGCTCGCGTATATCTCTTTAACCTTACCGTACTTTTAACAACTTTCCATACATGCTTCAGTTCTCTAAACCCTTTGGATAATACTGCTGTACTGGTGAACTTTTTTGACTCGCCTGCTGGTAGCACAAAAAGCGACCATTGAGTAAATCCAAGCCACCATATTCCAGTCATGACAAATCCAAGTTTTATATCCATTCCTCCTCCTAAATAAAGAGCTAAAATGGTACTTAAGAGAATGACACTACCCACATAACCAAATGAAAATCCTTTAGCCGAAAGCTTGTCTTGCTCCTCGCGAGGCGCTATTTCAGGCAAGTAAGAATTATAAAAGACTAAAGAAAGCCAAAAGCCAATTAATGCAATAGCATAGACAACTATGGTTCCTTGTAAACCATTGGTGGTAGAGGCATCAAAAAAATACAATCCAATACATCCTAACGCACCAATGGTTGAGAACAATCTAAGGAAAAACCTTTTCCTTCCTAAGTAATCAGCTACCCCTGAAAACATCGGCATTAATAATGATACAATGACAAATCCGACAGCACCAGCGTAACCTATTAAAGCAGTGTTGACGAACTCTCGGCCCATAAATTCTACCATATTGGAAGACACCAATTCGCCATTAATCATCTCACTAGATTTAGTTGAAGCCTCATAATAAATGGGGAAAATAGCAGAGCTAATAACCAGAGAATAAACACTATTAGCCCAGTCGTACATAGCCCATGCATTCTGAGTGGTTTTCTTTGAGTAGGTTTTCATATGGGCTGAAAGTTATAATAAGGTGTCTAATTCACCAAATTAGAAGGAAGTAAAAGCTTTAAATTTGCGGTGCAATATTTTTTTCTGCAATGAAACAACATTTTGATATAGCTATAGTAGGAGGAGGAATAATAGGTGCGGCCACTTTCTTCAAACTTACCGAGAGATTTCCTCTGAAGAGTATCCTTCTTATAGAAAAAGAAAAAGCGCTGGCTGATCACCAGACAGGTAATAACAGTGGTGATATTAACAAATGCCCTTTCCTTAACGGAGCTGAAAAAAAGGCTGCTGGTAATGGAACTAGCAACCGTGATTGGTGGCCGAATGAATTAAAATTAAATATTTTAAGGCAAAATGCAGCTAAATCGAATCCTTTGGGAAAAGATTTTGATTATGCAGAGGCATTTAAGTCTGTTGATTTTGAAACTTTAAAGTTAGATGTTATTAATTTAATGACAGATTCTCAAGATTGGTGGCCAGCAGATTATGGGCACTATGGAGGTTTTATGATTCGCATGGCTTGGCATAGTGCAGGAACTTATAGAGTGGGAGATGGTAGAGGAGGAGCTCGTTCTGGTACGCATCGTTTTGCACCCTTAAATAGTTGGCCAGATAATGCAAACCTAGATAAAGCACGCTTATTATTGTGGCCGATAAAAAAGAAATATGGCAATAAAATTTCTTGGGCAGATTTAATGATTTTAGCAGGTAATTGTGCGCTAGAATCTATGGGTTTT
>CAJXOV010000235.1 GCA_913057815.1 uncultured Flavobacteriales bacterium | reverse complement strand
AGAGAGGTCTCGTGGGCTCGGAGATGTGTATAAGAGACAGGAAATAGATCTACTTTAATTACTATTCCATCTATTTCGAAGGGTAGTGTAGACCTTTCTTTATCCCAATAGCCAATGAACTCCATAATTTCAGGAATGGAAGAACATTTACGTACATAATTAGATTTTGATTTTGGAACTTTAAAACCCCATTCCCCTGCTTTTTCTAGACTCTCATAATGTCCACCGAAACTTCTTTCCTCTAATACTAGGTAGTACAAAAAGCAATCTAACCCTCTGGAAGCAGCTACAGAACTATCCTGGGATTTCAAAGTACCTGAAGCTGTATTTCTAGGATTAGCATAAAGTGGCTCTCCTGCTTCAGCTCTTTGTTTGTTTAGCTTTTCAAAACTAGAATGAGGAAGAAATATTTCACCTCTTATCTCTAATTTACTCGGATAATCACCTCTTAATTGTAGAGGTATGCTTTTAATTGTTTTAACATTAGCAGTTACATTTTCTCCTACAGTTCCATCTCCTCTTGTAATTGCTTTAACTAGCTTTCCATTTTCATATGTAATACTGATAGCTACTCCATCATACTTAAGCTCTACAGCGTATTCAAGCTCTTCCTGACCTGAGAGTTTCAGGGCTCTTTCGGCCCACTCTTGAATGTCCTCCTTGTTATAAGAATTACTCAAACTCAACATAGGAGAACTGTGAGCTACTTTTTCAAATTTATCAGTAATATCACCGCCTACTCTGACTGTAGGTGAATCTTCTGAAAAATATTCAGGATTATTTTTCTCAAGCTCCTGAAGCCTTTCTAGCTTCATGTCAAATTCATAATCTGAAGTAGATGGCACATTTAAGACATAATAATTATAATTATAATCTCTTAGTTCTTCTCTTAATTTTATTATTTCTTCGTGCACAGTCATACTTGCACAAAGTTAAATGAGACTTAAGCTTTCTGAGCTTTTAGAAACCGCAATTTTCCTTGTAAATCAGTTAAGATTTCAACATCTTTAAATTCATTTGTTATAAATATTTGTTTGGTACTTTCTGAATAGTTTTCATGTAACTCTAAAAAAAGAAAACCACCATCAACCAAATTGTCCAAAGCTCTTTCATATATCAATTTATAAAAGTAAAGAGGATCTTCTGTATCAGAAAACAAAGCCATGTGAGGCTCATGAAGAACTACATTATCATCAAGTTCCTTTTCTTCTTCCTTTCCTATATAAGGAGGGTTACTTATTAGGATATCAAACATTCCCAACTGAGTTAACTTTTCAGTCATTGATAAATGCAGAAAGGAAACATCCAAATCTAATTTTTGACCATTCTGTTTAGCTACCTCTAGAGCTTTCTCTGATAGATCAATACCTGTAATGATAGCTTCTGGAAATTCAGACTTAATACTCAGCGATATGCATCCACTACCAGTACCTAAGTCCAATACTTTAGCATGAGAACTTAATTCTTCTAAAACTAATGAAACCAATTCCTCAGTTTCAGGTCGTGGAATCAGGACATTTTCGTTCACAAAAAGCTCCAGGTCTCTGAAATATCCAATTTGAGTAATATGCTGTAACGGAATTCCTTGATTTAATTTTCCAATGGCATTTAGGATGTCTTTTTCTAACTTTTCAGACACTTCATTTGAAGAAGAAATTAAAAAATCAACTTTAGAAATAGACCCAAAATGTGAAATTAGCGAGAAAAATATTTGCTCTTTTTCTCTTAAGCTAAAGTTATATTGCAACGCGTCAACAACTTCACTTTTATAGTTAAAAAGATTCAATTTCAACTGTCAGATAAACCTTTTAAAATCAACTCTGCAGTGGCTGGATTAGTAGCCAATGGTATATTGTGAACATCACAAATTCTCATTAACATTAGCACATCTGGTTCATGTGGATGTTTATCTAAAGGATCTCTAAAAAAGAAAACAACATGAATCTTTCCTTCTGTAATCCGAGCGGCTATTTGAGCATCTCCACCCATTGGACCTGAAGCTACTCGCTCTACTTTCAACCCTCCTGCCTCGACATGAGAACCAGTAGTTCCTGTGGCTATTAAAGAGATGTTTTCCTGTTTTAAAATGTCATGATAATTAGATAAAAACCGAACCATCTCCGCTTTTTTACCATCATGAGCTATAATAGCTACTTTCATCTTATTTTTTTACAAATATTTGATACCCATTAGCAGCTAATTCTTTGGTTCCGCTAGAATACAGGTCAAGTGTTTCTGCGTTGAACACACTCACATAATTACCTTCTATTTCCTTATTAATATTGACCTGTTGTTTTTCTGAAGACAAATTAACCACAGTTATTACCGCATTATCATTCTTCTCTCTTTTAAAAACTAACAAATCACTATCATTCGCAGTCATTATTCTAGAAAACCGACCACCATATGTTCCATTCCATAGTGCAGGATTTTCTTTCTTAGTATTAATAAGTGTTTTATAGAAGTCTTGTAATTCTGGTTGAGGCTTTTGAATCGTATCTTTTTCAAAGAATCTAAGCCTTCTGTCATTTCCAAATTCTTGACCGCTATAAACTAGAGGCATTCCATAATATGTAAATGCTAATGCTGCCATAGCCTTGTGGTTATCACCCATTCTTTCAGATACCGTTCCGTTCCAAGAGTTTTCATCATGATTTGTAATAAACATCATTCTATAATCATTGGTAGAAAAATTCTTCTCTTCCCAATCCATATAATCCATTAAGGAATCTAATGGCCATTCCTGCGTAGCAATATGATTAAACACATGATGCGCATACCATCCATAACTCATATCAAAAGCACTATTATGATGGTCAGGAACCTCTGCTTCAGCTAGCATAAATATATCTGGATTTACTTTTTCAAGTTCAATGATGGCTTCTTCCCAAAAGTCCAAAGGAACTTCCATAGCAACATCACACCTGAATCCATCTATATTCAAATCAGTAAGCCAGAACTTCATGGCATCAATCATAGCCAATCTCATAGAATCATTCTCATAATCTAGATCCGCTACATCTCCCCAGTCAGGATTAGGAGGTAAGATATTCCCTAATGAATCTGTTACATACCAATCGGAATGTCCGTTTTTAATCCAATTGTTATCAAAACTAGTATGATTTGGAACCCAATCAAGAATCACTTTTTGACCTAAGCTATGTGCCTTATTCACAATCGCTCTAAAATCATCCAAAGATCCAAATTCAGGATTGGCAGCTTTATAATCACTAATTGAATAATAGCTTCCTAAATATTTTTTACGCTCTTCTACATCCTCAATATCTTCTATGAAAAGATCTCCTTTGGCTTTTCGCTTTTCAATCCCAATTGGTTGAACTGGCATAATCCACAGAATTTCTGAGCCTAAATCAGCTATTCGTTCCATATCATTCTCAAACGCCTTAAAAGTCCCTTCCGCAGTGTGTTGTCTAATATTTACTTCATAAATAGTAGCATCTTTTGACCATTCCGGATGCTTCACCACTTGGTTTTCTGAAGTTTCAGAAATTTGATCAATAGTTGAGCTCGAGTCTACCGGAGAAGAGTTAGAGCAAGCACAAAGTACTAGTACTAGTATAGGGATTAGTGTTCTCATTTTTAAATCTATTTAACCACGAAAATAAGATTTAGTGTGAGTTTTACACTTTATCAGTGAAAACAAAATTTAAAATTGAATTGATGAAAGTTCTTTATTTGGCATAATTTTAGGATAACAATGAAAAACATCAAGATGAAATCAATATTCAATTTTCGAGTTATGAGTCTAGCTACATTTGCTTTACTGATGCTGGCATCATGCCAATCAAATAATTTAGGAAACAAGGTAAAAGAACCATTTACAGGCAACAAATACGAATCAAATAACCGATGGTTTAGAGCTGTAGGCAAAGGATCAAGCAAAAAAGACAACATAGCTAAAAGCAAAGCGGACTTAGCAGTTAAATCAGAATTAGCTGGCCAAATTGAAACCAACATCAAGCAGGTTTCTGATCAGTACTTGGATGAAACTGGACTTGGAGAAAATTCAGAAATGACGGATAAATTCTCCAGTTTAACCAGACAAGTCATGAATACTACCATAGCAGACCTCAGAAAGATTGGAGAAGAAAAATACATATCTGAGGAAGTTTACACTGTTTATCTAGCATATGAAATTAAAAAGACAGCCATGTTTAGGTTTATGAAGAAGCAATTAAAGTTGGACAAAAAGCTATCTAAAATTGAAATTAATATGATGGAAGCAATGCTCGATGCTGAAATTGAAAAAATTGAAGCATTAGAAGATTAAGGATAGACTTGAGTAAAAACTAAAAGCCTGTTTCAACAGGCTTTTTTTATGTTTAATTTTCAGAAACAATGCTCAATTTAGACAACAGAATCTTATATTATTCGTATTAAAGTAGACATTCAACTAAAATCGTCCAATGATTAGACGGGTTATTTCTTCTTTTTGCCTTCTGGCCTTAACATTTTCATGTTATTCTCAAAACGAATATCCAAGTCTTTTGTGGGAGATTTCCAGAGACGATATTGAAGAACCGTCATACTTATACGGCACAATGCATGTAAGCTCTAGGCTTGCATTTAGTCTTAGTAATTCCTTTTTTAAAGCACTTGAAAATGTAGATGTAGTAGCATTAGAATCTGACCCAAGTAAGTGGATGGATGAGATGGAATCAGCAGATATGCTAAATCGCAATTTCGATTGGGATTTTTCAAATCAAAACGGGGGTGACTTTTATTCAAAGGCTTTTAGCGTGAACATTCCAGGGCCTAAAGATTATGCTGAAATGATTCGTTTCGAGCCTAGTATTGTAAACGGTTTGTTGTACAGATTCAATGGTGCTGTCTCTTATACACATCTCCGAGCCCACGAGACCTCTCTACATCT